>DAIOGT010000009.1:0-53162 GCA_036745095.1 Pyrinomonadaceae bacterium | reverse complement strand
CAGTGACGACGCCTTCCTTAATCAAACGCTTCGCGTAAACAGTGCGCACGCCCGGGTGCGCTTTGACGCGCGCATACATCAGCGGTTGCGTGTAGCTCGGCTCGTCAGTTTCGTTGTGACCGAGCCGGCGGAAACCGATCAGGTCGAGCACGACGTCCTTGTTGAACTGCTGTCGATAGTTGAGCGCGATTTGCAACACGCGATACGCCGCTTCGGGATCGTCGCCATTGATATGGAAGATCGGCAACTGAGTCATGCGTGCGACGTCAGTCGAATAAATCGTCGAGCGTCCGGCTTCTGGTCCGGTGGTGAATCCGATCTGATTGTTGATGATGATGTGAATCGTGCCGCCAGTGCGATAACCTTTGAGACCGGCAAGGTTCAACGTCTCCATCACGATGCCCTGTCCGGCGAAAGCCGCATCACCGTGCAGTAGGACGGGCAGCGCAAGATCGATGACCTGCTCGCGCGTTACACCTCGCTGGCCCTGCATCGTGTCCTGTGTCGCACGAATCATTCCCTCGACAACCGGATCCACAGCTTCGAGATGGCTGGGATTTGGCGATAGCGTCAGTTCGACTCTACGCCCGTCGGCGAGAACACGTTCGCCCGTAGCTCCCTGGTGATACTTAACGTCGCCTTCATCAGCGGGAAACTCCGGATGGATCGAGCCTTCAAACGCCGCGAAAATTCTTTCACACAGATTTCCTATCACATTCGCGAGGACATTCAAGCGGCCGCGATGGGCCATACCAAAAGTGATGTGTTCCACGCCGCGCGCCGCCGCGCCGTCAATCAATCGATCGAGTAAAGGAATGATCGTCTCGCAACCTTCGAGTGAAAAACGCTTCTGGCCGAGGTACTTCGTGTGCAGAAAACGTTCGAACTGTTCCGCCGAGATCAACTTCCAGAGCAGTCGCTTCTTTACATCCGCCGGCAATGGCTCTTGATGCACGAACTCGCGGCGAATCTGTTCGCGAATCCACTGCTTTTCTTCTTTATTTTGAATGTGCCGGTACTCGATACCGACCTTGCCGCAGTAAGCGTGCTGGAGAATGTCGAGGATCTCGCGCAAGGTCGCGCTTTCGCGGTTCGCAAGACCATCGGTGATGAAAACTCTATCGAGGTCCCAGATCGTCAGGCCGTAATTTTCGATATCCAGTTCCGGGTGATAAAGGATCGGAAGCGCGTGAAGCGGATCTGTGTCGGCGATCAAATGTCCGCGCACGCGATACGCGTTAATCAGCTCGATCACTTTCGCTTCCTTGAGTGTCTGCTCGCGAACCTGATCGCCGGGCAGGAAAAACGGATTGCGATCGAGACTCCAGCGCAGAGGCGCGTGCGGAATGCCGAGGTTCAGAAAGATGTCTTTGTAAAAGTCGTGCTTGCCGGTGATGAAGTCGTGCACACGCGCGAGAAACGCTCCCGACTCAGCGCCCTGGATGATTCGATGATCGTAGGTGCTGCTGATCGTGATGGCTTTGCTAATGCCGAGTTGCGAAAGTGCCTCGGGTGCCATCGCCTGATACTCTGCCGGGTATTCGATCGCACCCGTTGCGATAATCACCGACTGGCCTTCCATCAGTCGTGGCACCGAGGCGACGGTTCCGATCGTTCCGGGGTTAGTTAACGAAACCGTGGTTCCCTGGAAGTCGGAGATCTGGAGTTTGCCTTCACGCGCTCGCGTGATTACGTCGTCGTAAGCTGTCAGAAACTCGGCAAAATTCAACGTGTTTGCGTTCTTGATATTTGGAACGAGGAGCGTGCGCGAGCCGTCCTTCTTTGTCAGATCGACAGCGACACCGAGATTCACATTCTTGCGCTTCAGACGCACCGACGCACCGTCGACTTCGGCGTAGCCGTCGTTGAGCTGCGGAAACGAATCGAGAGCACGCAGCATCGCCCACGCGATCAGGTGCGTGTATGAAGCTTTGCCGCGATCGTTCTCAGCGAGGTGCTTATTGATGATGCTACGGTTTTCATCGAGCAGCTTCACCGGAATTCGTCGTTCGGAAGTCGCGGTCGGCACGGAGAGACTGCTCTGCATGTTTTCGACGATCTTCAGCGCCGGGCCGCGGATCGGAATCACTTCGCCTTCAGGCTGTGGCTTTGTTTCAGGAGCCGGCGCCGGCGCCGTTGCGGAAGCAGGAACCGCTGGAGCCTTCTTCGTCGCGGCTGCGGTGTCTCCGTCCGTGGCGGTGGCGACGACGACCGTAGCGCCGTTGCTGGTAAGCTCGTCGAAATACGCGCGCCATGAGTCGTCAACCAGCTCGGGATTATTGCGGAATCGCTCGAGCAAACCTTGGACGTAGGTGGCGTTTGCGCCGAATTCCTCGGCAATAACCTGCGACAAATCGGATGTATTTTGCTGACTCAATCTGATTACCTCTTAGAGATCGATAGACTAACAAATCCGCACCTATCCGTGAAATCAGTGGCTTATTTCTCGATCAGAAACAGAAACTCGCGGTTTGCCTCCTCCGCATCGCGCACCCACTCGTGCGTCCAGCGCATGCCGCCCATCACGTTGCGTTTGTAGTCCACTTCAACTACCTCGATTAGCCTTCCAGCACTCCGCATCACCTCGTTTAGCTCCTCAGCCGTGGCTCGACCGCCGGAGCTGTAAGACAAAATGATGTGTCTCGCCCTTGTCTCTCGTAACAGACGTTCAATCGCCTCGACGACGATGAACCGCCCAGCCTCATTCCTCCTGTACTCTTCAAACACGGAAGCACTCAATACGTCGCTCGTGTCAGCGCGTCGGTTTGCCTTGCCGAACAGTTCCGGTTTGTCGAACAAACAGATCGAGGTCCAGAGATGATAGTAAGAAGCGTAACGAACGCGCGACGGCGGCATCTTGTCGTTATTGGACCCGTACGGCGGATCGTAATAAGCCAGATCAGCGTCGATCTTGTGGACCAGATCAAAGATGTTACCGCGATGAACTTCGTGCTCGCGCGTCTTTGGAATGATCCGCGGAATCCGCAACTTCATGTCGCGATAGGAGCGTGGTGACCAGTCATTCAGGTACGAAGCGTAATGGCCCATCGTGCTGTCAACCTCGTCCATCGCGAGGATGAGGCTTGTTAGCGCAACTGCGCGTTCATGGTTATTAAGATTGAGGCGGTCGATCTCTTCGCGGATAGAGTCGAGCTTGAGAGTGTTGTGACGTTGCCACGGTTTCTTTGTGTTTCCGGCGTAGTGTTCGGTGAACCATCCGTGCTTGCCGGAAAGAGAGTTCAGATGGTCGATTAGATCCTGATAGTGTTCGCGCGGATGAGGGCTTAGCAGGTAGCACGCACCGAAGACTTTGGACCACACGGCGATGTCGTTTGCGATCACGCGATAACCCGATTGCGCGAGCGCCTGTGAAACGCGCGTCGTCCCGGCGAAGCCGTCGACCACCGTGCGCGGTTTAACTTTCGCGGCCAGCTCAAGGATGTGAGGCAAGAGCTTCAGTTTCGAGCCGGCGTACTTGATGCCTTCGGTTGGTAAAGTTGTTGATGGCATTAAGAAAGTATCGTACGCTTACGCCAGACCCGCATAAACATAAATGGAACAAGCAGCCGAGCCACGCACAAGACTAAGGACCATTGTAGTTTTTTCGGCGCTGTTCGCTATCCTCGGCGCGGTCGTCATCTTTGCTTACTTCTCGACTTTTTCGCGGCCTGTTACGACTGTGATACTCGTCCGGCACGCAGAAAAAAAGCTCGAGCCGAACAATGAGGATCCCGATCTAACTCCGGAAGGAGTTGAGCGCGCGCACGAAATCGCACGCATGTTCGCGGACGCAGGCATTAATGCGATCTACGCCACGCAGTACAAGCGAACACAGCAAACCGTCAAGCCGCTTTCAGATCGCACGGGCGTGGGCGTGGAGTTGCTCGATTCAAAGCAGACGGACCAGCTTCTGCGGCGAATACAAACTACTCATCGCGGCCAGACAGTTTTTGTCGCGGGTCACAACACAACCGTTCCGGCAATAGTAACGGAGCTCAGCAGTGAAACTTACCCGCCAATTCCCGAGAGTGAATACGACAACCTCTACATCGTGACGATCTATCGTTTTGGTAAAGCGAAAGTTGTGAAGCTCAAGTACGGGAAACCGAGCGGAATTCCACCATAATCTGCCGCCTTAAAATGACTATGAAGAAAACTAAAACTCCTCGAAAACGCAAAGCGAACGTCGATCGCCGCACGTTTGTAAAATTGCTTCCGGCCCTCGGCGCCGCTGGTTTGACTGCGACAAAGCTACCGCTCGACGCGCTCGCGCAAACACCGTCACCAACACCCGTTCCCTCGCCGAGTCCTTCGCCGACTCCAACACCGCGCATCACAAAAGAGATGATGCGCCAGGCGGAGAAGCTGATCGGCATAGAGCTGACTGACGCGCAGGAAGCGATGGCGCTCGCCGGTGTCAATCGCAACCTCGACGCATACGAGACGAACCGGAAGATCGACATACCACTCGACACCGAGCCGGCGATCGCTTTTCATCCCGCGCGCGCGAAAAAGGAACTCTACACGCCGAAGACGAAGTTTCGATTTGGGAAGGTCGAGTTGCCGCCGTTCAAGACAGTCGAAGACCTCGCGTTCGCGACGGTTCCGCAACTTGCCGAATTAATTCGCACGCGCCGGATCACCTCTACAGACCTGACGAAGATGTATCTCGCACGTCTGAAAAAGTATGGGACAAAACTGATTAGCGTGGTGACGCTCACGGAAGAGCTCGCACTCAAACAGGCGGCTGCGGCTGACGCTGAGATAAAGCGTGGAAAATATCGCGGCCCGCTGCATGGCATTCCCTGGGGCGCAAAAGATCTCTTCGCGACCAAAGGTATCAAGACGACCTGGGGCGCGGAGCCATATCGCGACCAGATGATTGATTACGACTCGACAGTCGTCGAACGATTGAACGACGCGGGCGCCGTGCTCGTCGCAAAACTGTCAATGGGCGCACTCGCGCAGGGCGCGCGCTGGTTTGCCGGTGTGACGCGAAATCCATGGCAGCCCGACGAAGCACAAACCGGATCAAGCGGCTCGTCGGCTGGTCCAGCCGCTGCGACGGCGGCCGGTTTGGTCGGGTTCTCGATCGGTACCGAGACGCTCGGCTCGATCGTCTCGCCTTCATCGAGGTGCGGCGTCACGGGTCTGCGTCCGACGTACGGTCGCGTGAGCCGGCATGGCGCGATGGGCTTGAGTTGGACCATGGATAAGATTGGTCCGATGTGTCGCGGTGTTGAAGATTGTGCCGCAGCATTACATGCGATCTATGGCCCTGACGGAAATGACATTACGGTTGGCGATGCGCCGTTCAACTGGAACCCCGACACAAACATCAGCACGCTCCGCATCGGTTATCTGAAGACGGAGTTTGATGGTCCAGCCACGCCGCCGACGAATGAACAGCAACGCGCACAGCTCGAACAGCGTCGTGCGCTCTACAAAGACGCGCTCGCGGTGCTGGAGAAAGCGGGCGCGAAGCTTACGCCAATCGAGTTGCCGAAATTCTCGGCTGGTTCGTTGCGATTCATCTTGTCCGCGGAAGCGGCGGCGGCATTCGACGACATCACGCGCGATGGACGTGTAAACCAGTTGTCAGGACAGTCGCCGGGCGACTGGCCCAACACGTTCCGTACGTCGCGATTCATTCCGGCGGTCGAATACCTGCGCGCGCAACGTGCGCGCACGTTACTCATGCGCGAGATGGAAAAGCTCATGTCGCAGTGGGACGTGTTTGTCAGTCCCGCGCCGGGCAGTTCGAGTTTGTTAGTAACCAACCTGACGGGTCATCCGGCGGTCGTGTTGCCGTGCGGGTTTGTAAACAATCTGCCGATCGCGATGATGTTTACCGGCGGCGTTTACGACGAGGTGTCGCCGTTGCGGGTGGCGCTTGCGTTTGAGCGCGCGACGAAGTGGCATACGATGCATCCGAAGTTGGAAGCCACGGATTAGACGGATTTTAAAGGTAGCGTGATTTCGAAGGTTGAGCCGCGGCCGACCTCGCTGTTGATTTTCACGGAGCCGCCACGGCCTTCAAGCGTGTTCTTAACGGCGTCAAGGCCGACACCGCGACCGGAGATGTTTGAGGCTGCGGGTGCGGTTGAAAAGCCGGGTTCAAAGATTTGGCCCGTCGCGATCAGGTCGGGATCGATTCCGCGGCCGTCGTCGGTGACTCGAATGCTTAGCTGATCCGAAATCTTTTCCGCCGTGATGGTGATCTTTCCACGATGCGCAATGCCGTGAGCGACAGCATTGCGAACGAGATGCAGCAACGGATCCGCGACGACCTGCCAAACTGATTCGTCAATCGTAAGGTCGCCGCCAATCACCTCGAACTCGATGTCTTTTCCGAAGGCCGTTGCCGCTGCTTGTCCAGCCCGAACGGCACGCTGCAAAACAGCCGCGCCCCGCGACGCGGTGCCGGCGCAGAGAATTTTGAATTTGACCTTTTCAGGCCGTTCGCTTTCCACACTGGGAGCGACCGCTATCACCTCTCCTTCGCTGCTCAATTTCTCTTTCAGTTTCTGAAAGTCTCGATCGAAATCTGCAACGTCAAAACTGGCATCGACGACAAAGATGTTGGCGCCTTCGCTAATCGACTGCTTCAAGGCGTGTTTCTCATGCGCCGTCAGAGAATTCCAGACGTCGCGAGGAACGAGATCGGTCAGCGTTTCGGAAAGAGCCGCGGATGTTTCAGTTAGTTGTTGCAGTAGGTCGTGTTCGAGGTTCGAGTCGCCCGTACGCAGCGAATGCAGCACGTTTTCAAGCTCGTGTGCCGCACGAGCCACATCAGAGAGACCGTCAGCGGAGGCAGCCGCTTTGAGGTTGTGTACCTCGCGAAACAGTGAATCGAGCTGTTTCCGGGTTTTGGGGCCGTCGCCAGGGGTGTCACGCAGTTCCGCCAGTGACGTCTTTATTTGTTCAAGCTTGTCTTCGAGGTCCGACAAGTTTTACTCGTTTTCAGCGTCCGCAGCGCTCGATTCACTTTCCGAGTCTTCCGCCTCGGGCTGAACATTTTGCTGCGGCTGCTGTTCGTCGAGGTCGCGTTTTATGGCGTCGAGAATGCCGTTGATGAATTGAGTTGCTTCGTAGGTCGAGAACCGACGTGCGATTTCGAGTGCTTCGTTGATCGCGACGGTACGCGGCGTCGGCTCGTACAGAAATTCGTAGACGGCGAGACGAAGAATGTTGCGATCGACGACGGCCATACGTGAGATGCGCCAGTGTTCGGCGCGCGAACGAATGCGTTCGTCGAGTAGTTCGAGGTTTGAAAGCGTGCGCGCAGCAAGACGCGTGGCGAATTCCCGCGCAGTCACGTCGAGGTCAGTTTCTCCAAGCTCAGCCCAGTAGCTTCGGACGACCTCGTCCGCAGGCATTTCGGCAACATCAGCCGCAAAGAGCATTTGCAAGGCACATTCACGTGCCTTACGTCGCGAACCCATAAAGTATTACCAAAAACTGTTTAAGCCACAAAAAAGCACAAAACGAACAAAGCTACTTATCCATGATTATGATGACTTTGCTTATTTTGTTCCTTGCCGTTGTACATCTTGTGCGTTTCGCGGCATCACCCGAATGCGTCCTTGTAAAGATTAACCAGCTCCACCGCCGTCATGGCGGCTTCGAATCCCTTGTTTCCGAGTTTCACACCCGCACGATCGATCGCCTGATCGACTGTGTCGGCTGTAACGATTCCGAATACGACCGGCAACCCGCTCGTCAAACCTGCATGTGAAATGCCACGCGCTACTTCACTCGCGATGTAATCGAAATGCGGCGTTTGACCCCTGATAATCGTGCCAAGACAGATGACCGCATCAAACTTTCGCGACTGTGCCAGTCGTAACGCCAACAGCGGAATCTCGAAAGCGCCCGGCACGCGATACAGGCTGACATTGCCGTCCTGCGCGCCCAGTCGCTTCAGACTATCGAGCGCGCCCTCGACCAGTCGTGCAGAGATCAGTTCGTTCCAGCGGCTGGCCACGATGGCGAAGCGAAACGCTTCAGCGTTGAGACGACCTTCGTACACCGTTGGCTGCAACCGATTCGACTCCGCGAGCTGAATAGTTACTACGTTTCGCAGTATAGGAGATGCTCCGAGGCGCATCAAGTTGATGAATTCTGTGGCTTGCGATGGACTTCGAGTTTATAAAGCCGATCGTCAATTGTGTGAAAGTCGAGATGTATCTTCCGCAGGCTGTCATTAATAACAATCTGGTCACGACTCACATTGCTTACATCATTTCGCATAGCTAGTTGACCCTGTTCAAGTCGTTCTTGACCTGCCTGCAACTGAGCAATATCTGCGATAACCTTGTGCCAGATCGGACGGGTGTCGTGAAGTCTCTCATCCACCTTCTTTTCAAGACCATCCACCTTTCGATCAAGACCATCGACCTTTCGATCAAGGCCATCAAACTTCTGCTCTAGGCTCTGAACTCGAATGTCAATCCTGGTTACTTTCGTATCCAGATCCTTTATGGCTGTGAGTATTTCGCTGCCGGTTCCGCTCGTTGGTAGTTTCTGTGTGAAGTCTTCGCTCATGCTTCTCCCTTCTGGGAGTATCCTAGCACTTCAATGTTTCTCTGACGAGATACGAAAACGGCTATTTGTTGTCGATTCCGGCTATTTTTACGCCGATGAACTAAATCAGGTTCATCGGGGTGGGATTTTTGGCGTCCTTCGTGTAGTCATAGAAGCCGCGACCGGTCTTCCGCCCGTACAATCCCGCCAACACCATGCGCTTCAACAATGGCGGCGGCGCAAAACGCTTCTCGCGAAACTCGTTGAACATGATTTCCGCGATGTAATACGTCGTATCGAGACCCACGAAATCTCCGAGCGTAAACGGTCCCATCGGATATCCACACCCGAGCTTCATCGCGTTATCGATATCCACGATCGACCCCACACCCTCTTCCAAAGCGCGAATCGAATCCAGCATGTATGGAACGAGCAAACGGTTCACGATGAAGCCGGTCTTATCACCCGCTCGCACCGGAACCTTCCCCAGCTTCTTCCCAAACTCAACTGCGTGTTCGTACACGTCGTCATCCGTCAATATCGTCTTCACAACCTCGACGAGCTTCATCAGCGGCACGGGGTTGAAGAAATGCATGCCAATGAAACGACCTTGCCGCTCGGGCGAAGTGGCCGTCATCATCTCTGTAATCGACAGAGACGACGTGTTTGAAGCAAAGATCGTCTCCGGTTTGCAGATCTCATCCAACTGTCGATAAGTGCTGCGCTTTTCGTCCAGGTTCTCGATAATCGCTTCGATGATGATGTCGCAGGTTGCAAGGTCTTCGAATGAAGTCGTGCCTGACAGGCGACCGCGAATCTCTGTTTGCTGATCGGACGTGATCGTTCCTTTTTCCGCAAACTTCGCCAGCGACTTCTCGATGCCACCAAACCCCTTCGCAATCAGATCCTCGGAAACTTCCTTCACTACCGTTTCAAATCCCGCAGTGGCCGACACCTGCGCAATGCCGGATCCCATTAGTCCGCATCCCAAAACTCCGACTCTCCTGATCTCCATCGCTCTCTCCTATAAAAAGTTTATGTGAAGCTTAATCACGTCGCCGCCGTGTAGGTTTTTGCAGCGCGTTTCAACCATTCATCGTAGTCCTTACGCCAATCCGTATACTCGTCAACGAGCTTCTGGTCCACTTGCGGCGGCCCTTCTGCTCCATTTGCAGGCGACGGCGCAGGCGCCGGGCTAGCCGAGGCTGCCGCGGACGCCAATTTCGATAGGATCACCACCAGCCGATCTCTCAACTCACCGGCGCGCGGGTCCGGAACGGGCGCCTGCAGCGCGCTTTGCGTCACGAGCTCCAGGTTTGACAGATCGTTATTATGAACAACTGCCGCGACTTTTTCCTGAACCTGGTTCATCGCATTCAGATAGTTCAGATAAATCAACGTGTTTGCGTGCGGCGTGGCGCGGGCGAGCGCCGGCACGGGACGACCTAAATTTCTTACGACTTTATAGCCGCCGACCGCAATTAGCAGGAGGGCAACGATCTGCAAGGCCCGCCATGCAGTCGTGATGCTCGCGCGCGCGCCGGGTCTGCGATAGTCGATAAATAATGCGAGCGCGGCGCCTGCGAAAAGACCGGCGAGGTGCGCGGCGTTGCCGATGAAAGTACGTCCTAAAAATCCGATGAACAAATTTATGAAAATGATCGGCAGCAGCCCTGTACCAAACACGCGCTTGAATCCTTCAGGAAGCTCACGACGATACTTTATGCCGAATACGAACAGCACCCCGACCAATCCGAACAGAGCTCCGGACGCACCAGCCGAAGGCACATCAACTGATCTAAAAATGAAACTTCCCAAAACACTATGAGAAAGTGAAGGACGCAGCGCGAGATAACTTCCTACCGCGCCCGCGATGCCAGTGACCACCCAAAACACGACAAACTTTGCCGAACCATAAAGCTTCTCGACAAATGGTCCAAGTATCAAAAGGCTGAACATATTCATGATCAAGTGCAGCACGTCGATATGGACAAACATGGGTGTGATGAAGCGCCACCACTGGTTATTTGGAGGATTGATCAGATAGTTAAGCTTTGCGCCATACGCAATGAGCACGACGTCAGAGAAGCCTCGTTGCAGGATCCGCAACGACATCCCGCTCGACTCCCACATCATAAGAAAAACGAAGAGATTGGCGACGAGCAACGCGATCGTGAATTTATATGGACGACGGAGTACGGCGCGAGCGAACCGTATCGTTTCGCGATCCGGCGGTGGTGTGCCGGTCTGAGCGGCCGGTTGCGAGGTGGTGGGCGCTCCGCAAACGCCACATTGAGTCTCGCCTGCGCCCACGATTGCCCCGCAACTACGGCACATCGTCGGCCGGCCCGGTTTAGTTTGGTTGGATTGACTTTCGGACAATAGGTGTGACTACATCTCAACCCATCTTTTCAAGCATACTCACGAGGTCGTCGGCGTGTTCCTCTTCGACCGCGAGAATACCTTCCATCATCCGCCTGGTTGTAGGATCGTTGTCATTTAAGTAGGTAATCATCTCGCGATAACTATCGATCGCGATGCGTTCGGCAACGAGATCCTCTTTGATCATGTCAACGAGCGTGGTCCCTTCAACATACTCGGCGTGACTGCGCGTTAACAGTCCCTCCGGATTGAAGTTGGGCTCGCCCTTTAGCTGAACGATCCGTTGCGCGATCTGGTCGGCGTGTCCCTGCTCTTCGTTGGCGTGCTGTAAAAATTCCGCAGCCACGCTTTCCGCGTTGATGCCCGCAGCCATGAAATAATGACGCCGGTATCGAAGCGTACAAACGATCTCGGTTGCGAGCGCTTCGTTCAAAAGCTTGATTACGGTTTCGCGATCTGCGCGGTATCCTTCCGTCACAGCGCCATTCTCGATGTGTCGTCGGGCGCGTTCGCGCAAAGTTTTGATATCCGTGAGAAATGGTTGATCAGCCACGGCCTCACCTCGAATCATAAATTTAGGGGAACACGAATCTTAACACAGAACAGATCGGTTTCAATCCGTGGCTGTAAGTCGGCCCTGTAGTTTAACTACCGTCGGCGCATTCGTATCGGTTGTGACCTCGACGGGCACTTGCCAGACGAGCGTTTTAATACGACATGTGCCGGTATTGTCTTCACGACAGTAGAACAACGTGACTTGCGCACGAACCGTCGAAGATCCAGCAGCACTCGCGTTTAGGGGCACGCGCACCGGCAACTTCAAATCTTTACTCGAACGCGCCGCATTCTTTGCATCTACCGCCAGGCTTTTGCCGTCAACTGAAACTTTGTAACGCTGCGGAGCGAGTGGATTCAGATGGTAGCCGGCAGGCAGTTCGACATCGATCAAAAGCGTGCTTTCAGTGCCGGCTCGAAGCTTTTGGGTCGCGACTTTGATCTCCTCGGCATTTGGACCATCCGCGTTTTCCAGCGCGAGCATATTTTTCGCCGGCGGCGTCAGACCGTTAATACGCAACGTGCTCGCGCGTTTTGTTTTCAGATCGACGACACGAATCGCGTGGTTATTTGTATCCGCGATGTAGAGGGTGCTGTTCGCCAGACTCAGTCCGCCTGGTTCGTAGAACGAAGGTGTTGGCCCATCTGTCTGTCCGGGTTTTCCCGTTCCGAGCAACGTCCTGACTTTTTCCTGCTTTGGATCGAGCTCTTTGATCTTGTGATTGTAGGTGTCGGCGATCAGGAGTTTGTCACCGTAGGTAATGAGACCGAGAGGATGTTGCAGTCGAACGTCGTCGCCCGTCCCGTCAACATCGCCAAACTCAAACAGATCTCCACCGACGAGAGTTTTCACTGAACCACCGGCAAGATCGATCTCGCGGATGATGTTCGACTCGCTGTCGGCGACCCAAAGCATCTTCCCGTCGGTTGCGATTCCGGAGGGTTGTGCGAAACCGGCTTCCATGATCGGTCCGTCCAGACGCGCTTCGCGGCCCGAACCGGCAAAGGTCGAAACCTCGTTCTTGTCCAGATCCATTTTCCAGATCTGGTGTGGACCAGCCATGGCGATGTAGAGCGAACGACCGGCGAGTTGCAGGTCCCAGGGCGAGCTCAATGCGACAGAGCGTGCCGGTCCACTCTTAAAATACTCATGGGTTTGTTTACCCGTGCCGGCGATTGTCTCGACATTGCGCGACTTGAGATCGACGCGACGAATCAAATGGTTTTCAGTGTCGGCGACGTAGAGACTGTCTCCGGCGAGCGCGAGACCTTGCGGGCGATAGAATGTCGCTTTGTCGAATGCGCCGTCAACGGCGCCGGCATCGCCTGTTCCGATCGTCTCTATGAGAGTGCCGTCGAGTTTAGTAACAACGATGCGGTTGTGATTTGAATCGGCGATGAAAAGTCGATCGGTTTTTGCGTCTGCGAGAATCTTGCCGGGAAACGCGAGCGGCAGATCGCCGACTTTCGCGCGTTCGAGCACGAGCTTGAGAGGCTCCTCGTTCAGCTCGCCTCGGCTGCGAAAGTCTGCAACGAGCTTCGCGATCGTTTGATCGATAATGTCGTAATTGCCTTCACCTGAAACGCCGCCGACGATATAACCAGCGGGATCGATCAGCACCTGGGTGGGCCAGGCGCGCACGCCGTAGTTTTGCCAGACCGCGTACTCGGAGTCGTTGTAAACCGGATGCTCAATCTCGTAACGCAAGATGATGCGCCTGATGTTCTCGGTCTCTTTTTCGTTCTGAAACTTGGCGGAGTGAACACCGATGACGACGAGTTGTTTGGCGTACTTCGCTTCGAGCTTCTTCAGATCGGGAATGATGTGGATGCAGTTGATGCAGCCGTAGGTCCAGAAGTCGAGCAGAACGACTTTGCCTTTCAGACCAGCGATGGACAACGGTTTGTCGGTGTTGAGCCAACCGCGACCGCCTGTGATTTCGGGAGCGCGCACTTTCGGTGTTTCTTGTGCAGACATAGAGATATCCTGCGAAAACAAAATAAGTAGAAGAAATATGGCCGCGGATTTCAAGGATCTCATTCGGATTTTTCCAGCAACTGGTCCACGCGCTCGATGGCGCGTCTCAGATGTGGAATCGTGATAGAGCCACCCACCACGAGCGCCACGTTGAATGCGTCGAGAAACTCTTCACGGTTTATTCCCACTGAAACGCACTGCTTTATGTGATACGTGATGCAATCATCGCAGCGCAGCACAGCCGACGCAACAAGGCCCATCAGCTCTTTCGTACGTTTGTCGAGCGCGCCATCTTCATAAGCCTGTGTATCAAGTGCGAAGAAGCGTTTGATGCCCAGGTGATCGCTCCCGAGCAGTTTCTCGTTCATCGCCGCGCGATAACGGTCAAACTCATCCATTGCGTGCGCCCTTTCGATTTAAGAATGTGTGAGTAATGTATATATCATTTCCAATTTGTCTGTCACTTGCCCTCGTTGTAACCTTTACCCCTCGTGAATAAGCAGGCGTTTACAACTCTCGAATACCAGCATCTGTTGGAACTGATTCAGCGCAACGCGCAAACTGAGGCTGGACAACGTCGCGTTGAAGCACTCGCGCCCATCGACGACGCGACCGAATTGCGTCGCGCGCTGGCCGCACTCGCGGAATGCGTCAGAATGCGAGTACGGGGAGTCAAGTGGTACTTCAGCGGTCTGACTGAACCGTCTGAAGCGATTGGACGATTGCGTGTCGAAGGTGCGAGCCTCGATCCACTCGCGATTTTGCAGACCGCACGTTTATGCGAGCAGGCGATGGCGGCGCGTGCTGCGATTCTCGCCGAGCGTGACGATGCGCCAGTGTTGTGGCAACTGGTCCAGGATTTGCCGCGCGAGCTCAACACACTCGTCGCTCGTGTCACTAACAAAATACTTCCGAACGGCGAGCTTGACGATCGCGCGAGCCCGGAACTCGCTAACATCCGTCACGAGATCAACGTGCTGCGCTCACGTATCACGCGCTCGCTCGAAGGACTGATGCGCAGGTCTGCCGAAGCGATTCAGGACGAGCTCGTGACGATCCGCAACGATCGTTTTGTCATTCCCGTTAAGGCGGATCATCGTGGACGCGTTCAGGGCGTGGCTCACGGCTACTCATCGTCCGGCGCCACTGCTTTTATCGAGCCGCTCGAAACGATTGAGGCAAACAACGAATTGCAGAACCTGCACGAGAGCGAGGCGCGAGAGATCGCAAGGATTCTGTCCGGCTTGTCAGAAGAGCTTCGTGCTCAACTTCCGGCGATTGAGATGGCGGCGGAGGCAGTCGCTGAGCTCGACTTCATCAACGCGCGTGCAGTTTTTCATCAAAGCTTCAACTGCGTCATTCCCCAGATTCAGACGGAAAGTCCTGACGCGAGCGGTGAGCTGCAGTTGATTGAAGCTCGACACCCGTTGCTCGAAGAAAACCTGCGCGCTTCCGGTGGATCAGTGGTCCCGGTTTCCTTTGCACTCGACGAAGAGAAGAATGCGATGGTGATCTCGGGCGCGAATGCGGGTGGCAAGACGGTCGTGTTGAAAACGACAGGCCTGCTCGCGTTGATGGCGCTCTCGGGGATCTCTGTGCCCGCGGAGTCGGCGCGCTTTCCGTTTTACGTTTCGGTGCTGGCTGACATCGGCGACCATCAATCACTGGCCGCAAATCTCTCGACGTTTACTTCACACGCAGCCAACATCGCGCGGATGATCGATCTCTGCGAGGCGCCGGCCCTGGTCCTGCTCGATGAAGTCGGCACTGGAACCGATCCTGAAGAGGGATCGGCGCTGGGTGTTGCTGTCGTGGATCATTTCAGACGGGCGTGCGGCGCGCACGTCATCGCGACAACGCATTACAGTGGACTCAAGATGTATGCAGCCAACGAGGAAGGGGTCGTCAACGCGAGTGTTGAGTTTGACGAGAAGACGCTGCGTCCGACTTACCGTTTGCTCGTTGGTGTGGCCGGTGCTTCGTCGGGGTTGGAGATTGCGCGAAGGTTTGGAGTTCCCGCTCAGCTCGTCGATAACGCGATGAAGTCAGTTAAGGATTCGTCGTTGCAGGCGTCTGAGTATTTGCGGCGAATCAAGCGCGAGGCGGAAGAGGCGGAAGCGTTGCGCATTGCGTTGGAAGAGGAACGAAAAGCAGTCGCGGAGAAATTTGCTTCGTTGGATAAAGAAGCTGCGAAACAGGAACGCGAACGGCAGGTGGCGTTTGATCAAACTATGCAGCGAGCTATTACTGAGATTGAGAAGCGCGCGCGCGAGCTGGTGGCGAGCATCGAGGATCGAACTGAGCGTGTTCGTGTCGAGCGAGATGCACAGCGTCGGATCGCGGAGATGAAACGCACGGCCCAAAGAGAAGTTCGCATCGTGCGTGAAGGGCAAACAGTTCAGCCGGAGCGCGTCGAGCCCGAGCCTGCTATTGAGGTTGAAACTCCCGAATACGTCACTGCTGCACCGCGCCAGATCCTCGTCGGCGACAAAGTCAAACTCCGCTCGTTCGGCTCGGTCGGTATCGTGGACCAGATCAAAGAAGGTGTTGCTGAAGTGCGAGTGAAGTCGCTGAGGCTTCGCGAGAAACTCGAGAACCTGGAGCTGGTCAAGGCTACGGCTCAAAAGACAACCCAACAAAGCAAACTGGAGAAACTGCGACGTTCGGCGGCTGCTGAAACTCACGTCGCCGCGGCTGAAGACAAGGCGCAATCAGAATTGAACGTCATCGGACAAACGACTGACGAAGCAGTTGATGCAGTTGATAAGTTTCTTGACGAAGCGTCGCTCGCGAGTTTGAGCAAAGTACGAATCATTCACGGCCACGGCACAGGCGCGCTGCGTCGAGCGATCGGCGCGTTACTGGACGGCCACCCTCACGTTTCTCGTTTCCTGCCCGCCCCACCCGACCAGGGCGGTGCTGGTGCAACACTGGTTGAGTTGAGACAATAAATGCAATCCGCGGCTCAGATTTGAAAAGATGCGTTACCCCCAAACATTCATCGACGATCTGAAACGACAGGCAGACATCGTTCGCGTCATACAGGACTACGTGCAGCTCAAGAAGAAGGGCGCGAACTGGATGGCGTGCTGCCCGTTCCATAAAGAAAAGACTCCGTCGTTCTCCGTCAGTCCCGCGAAAGAGATTTTCTACTGCTTTGGCTGTCACAAAGGCGGCTCGGTGTTCACGTTTGTAATGGAGATCGAGCGAGTCCAGTTTCCTGAAGCTATCAAAATCGTTGCTGACAAAGTCGGAATGCCGTTACCGAAAATGGTTGACGACGGCCGCTTCGAAGCACGACGCCAGGAGGCGGACCACGTCATTCAGCTCAACTCCTGGGCGATGGAATGGTGGCAACAACAACTCGAATCCAGCCACGAAGGCCGCATCGCTCGCGAGTATCTGAAAGAGCGCGAAATCACTGAAGAGACTGTCAAAACTTTTCGGCTCGGCTACGCGCCCGATAGTTGGGACGCACTTTCCATTTACCTGAGAAACAAAGGCGCCACTCAGGACCATATAGATCGCAGTGGGTTAGTTGCAAAGAAGGAGGACAGCAACCATTCCTACGATCGGTTTCGTGGTCGACTGATGTTTCCCGTCCTCGACGCGCAGGGCCGTCCCATTGCTTTCGGCGGTCGCACGCTCAAAGGCGAAGACGCGAAATACATCAACTCACCGGAAACGGCTGCGTATGTAAAAGGTCGAAATTTGTTTGGCCTGAATCTCACACGAGATGAGATCCGGCGCCAGGGTTTCGCGATCTTAGTTGAAGGCTTTCTCGATCTGATCGTGCCTTACCAGTTCGGCGTGCGAAATGTCGCGGCGAGTTTGGGAACGGCACTGACATCAGATCAGGTCAGGCTTCTAAGTAGGTTTGCGCGTAAAGTTGTTGTCAACTATGATGGCGACCGCGCCGGCATCAACGCAGCACAGAAGGCCATCGAGATTCTCCTCGCCGAGGACTTCGAAGTGAAAGTGCTGGTGCTTCCCGACAACGCGGATCCGGATGAATACATTCGCAAGTTTGGGGTAATTGAATATCAACGACAAAGAGCGCAGGCACAACCACACATACAATTCGTGATCGAAAGCGCTTTACGCGACCGTAATCTTCACCGGCCCGCGGAGAAGGCTGAAGCCGTCGAAGAAGTTCTTCCCTACATTCGCGCCGTCAACAGCCGCATTCAGAAGCGCGAATACTTCGACATGGCAATGGATGCGCTCGGGATCGATCGCGAAAACGTCAACACGTCAACGTGGCGACGTGAGTTGTGGCAGATGGTTAGGGACAACCGGAAGCTTCGTCCCACCACCGTTCAGGCGTTGACCAGACGAACTGAGGCCACTGCCGCAGAGCAGCGTTTGCTCGGCTTGATCCTTGCAGACGAAAACCTGCGACACGAAGTCCTGCAAATGCTGGCAGAAGAAGACTACGAAGACCTGGCCACCGCGCCGTTGTTCAAAGCCTTGTTTGAGCTGGAACGTGAAGGCGCAGATATTGATTTCGACAACCTTACCCGCAAGACCGAGGATGACGAGTTTGCCGCGAAGATGGTTCCAATGGTCCTAATGAACTCTTCTCTGCACGCCTCAAACGAGCACTACGTCGCGGCCGAGTGCGTTTCGACTTTCAGACTAATGAAAGTCGAACAGCGGATCGAAGAGTTGAGAAGAGAACTCGTCATCGCTGAACGCGAACAGGACATTGATCGACTTTCCCGACTTTCAGCAGAACAAATTCAACTCTCGGCGCAGCGCCAGTCGATGTTGCAGCCGCAGAGTGAAGCGGCCTCGCGTATCAGATAGGATTTGGAGCTACATCGGTGAGTAGTATGGAAGAAAAAGATCGCGACGACGTTATGGAGCGACTGCTCGAACTGGGCGGCGACAAGAAATACCTAACGTTTGACGATCTTAACCGTGAATTGCCCGACAATGTCGTTTCTCCTGACGACATTGAGGACGTGCTTCAAAAGCTCGAAGGGTCGAACATTCCGGTTGCGGATTCCGACGAAAGATTACTGGAGCAGGCGGCTGCGACAGTCACCGACGACGATGAAGAAGCGCTCGACGAAGACATCGAATTAGATCTTTCCGCGGGAGCCCTCGAAAAGACCAACGATCCCGTCCGGCTTTACCTCCGCGAAATGGGCGTCGTTCCTTTGCTGACGCGCGAAGGCGAAGTCGCGATCGCGAAGCGAATCGAGCGAGGTCAACTCAAGACTCAGAAAGCAATGGCGCGTTCGCCTATCGCTGTTCGTGAAGTGTTGAAGATCGGAGAAGACCTCGAGATCGGCCGGGTGAACATCCGTGACACCGTTACGTTTTCCGAACAGGCTGAGCTCACCGGCGACGAAGACAAGGCGGACGAATATCGCTCCTGGACCATCGAAGGAATCCAGAACATCAGCAAGCTTTGCAAAGTGGGCTTAAAGGAACTCGAGAAGCTCAAGCTCGAGCAGAAAGAGTGTCGCGGCAAGAAGAGCAAGAAGCTGCCAAAACTTAAAAGACGAGTCGCGCGGATCCGCCTCGAGATCGCGCAGGAAATCGGACGTCTCAACTTAACGGAGCGCGCGCGTCAGCGTTTGATCAATGCGATACGTGTGGTTCAGAAGTCAGTGCGCGAAGCGGAGCGTGAGATCGAGAACGCCTCCGATAAGTTGCATCGAAAGCGACTCAAGCCTGAGGAACAGCGAGAACTGAAGCGCCGCATTTTGATGGCGAAGAAAAAGCTGTTGCAGATCGAGCTGGACCACTACGTGAGTCCGATTGAGATCAAGAGATCGCTACAGTCCATCGTGATTGGCGAGCAGAAGACGGGCCAGGCGAAACGCGAGCTCGTCGAGGCGAACCTGAGGCTGGTCGTATCGATCGCCAAGAAATACACGAATCGTGGTTTGCAGTTTCTGGATTTGATCCAGGAAGGCAACATCGGTTTGATGAAGGCAGTCGATAAGTTTGAGTGGCGACGCGGCTACAAGTTTTCGACTTACGCGACGTGGTGGATTCGCCAGGCGATTACGCGTGCCATCGCGGACCAGGCACGGACCATTCGCATACCGGTTCACATGATCGAGACCATTAACAAGTTGATTCGCACGTCTCGATCCCTGGTCCAGGAGTTGGGACGTGAACCGACGAGTGAAGAGATCGCGCGGAAGATGGATATTCCGGTTTCGAAAGTGCGTAAGGTCTTGAAGATTGCTCAGGAGCCGATCTCTCTCGAGACGCCGATCGGCGAGGAAGAAGATTCGCACCTTGGTGATTTCATTGAAGACAAGTCGATCCTGAATCCCGCGGATGCTGTCGTTGCGTCGAACCTCCGCGAGATCACGGATGAGGTTTTAGCCACGCTCACGCCGCGCGAGGAAAAAGTGATCAAAATGCGGTTTGGACTCGGAACGACCGGATCGGAGCACACGCTTGAAGAGGTTGGACAGCACTTCGCAGTGACGCGTGAACGTATCCGGCAAATCGAAGCGAAAGCTTTACGAAAGCTTCGCCATCCCTCTCGCTCACGAAAACTGAAAGCATTCCTCGACGGCGTCCCCAGATAAGCAGGAAGTTTAGCCAAAAAAAAGGCTCAAAAATCACAGAACGGGGATCTGTCTTTTGTGATTCTGTGCCTTTTTGTGGCGCTATTTAAAAGCTAAAAATGCGGTGCTCCTCACGGTGTGATCGAATTCGTAGTTGTACGTGTACCCCGGAAACTCAATCGCGCGGACGTACTGCACCCGCACTTCCATTCGATTGTCCTTCTGTGTGGGCGTAATGATGGCGTTGGATGGAATCTCGTATTCAGGCGCGGTCTTCATCAGTTGTTCACCCACCCAGGACGGCTTATATCCCTGTGCGGCGGCGACGTCAGTGTAGTGCTGCATCAAATCCTTGAACGTGTTCGCCTGAAACGCCACCGGCACGTAGAGATATCCCGCATAAGCAACCGACACGAGGATCGCCATCACGATCAAGAATTTCAGGTTCGCATTGCCTCGTTCGCCTGATCTCTGCATCCGCATTAGTGGAAACTCTCTTTCTGTCGTTCCAGTGCCCTTAATCCATCTCGCAACGAAAGACGCAAGGACTTCGCACTGATAAGCCGGCCTTCGACGATCTTCGGCCGGCCTATCCCTTCGAGCAACACCCAATTAATCTGACCACCGACACTCTTTTTGTCGTGCGTGAGCGCGCTGATGATCCGGTTTGTATCGAGATTGTCTGCGCGTGGAAGCTGTCCGCAAAGTCTGACTGCACTGCGCAGCGATTCGAGATCCCCGGAGTCGATGAGACCCAGGTTTCTGGAAAGTTCTCCGGCAACTAACATTCCATAACCAACCGCTTCACCATGACGGAAGTAACGATAGTTCGTAATCGTCTCGAGGGCGTGAGCGGTGGTGTGACCAAAATTGAGTACGCGGCGCGATTTAGCATCGCTGCGGCTCGTTGACTCGCGTTCATCGTTGGCGACGATTGAGGCTTTGAAACCGCACTGCGCCGCGATCAGTTTTTCAAACTCCGGCGAGAGCAGAAAGTCGCGTGCACGCGCCTGTTTTTGAAGACATTCCACGGTCATATCGAAAAGCGGTTTATCTGAGATCAGTGCTTGTTTGACCATTTCGCAGAAACCGGAAACTAGTTCGCGCGCTGGTAACGAGATGAGTGTTTCCGTGTCTATAAACACCGCAGCCGCCTGATGAAACGCGCCGACGAGGTTCTTACCGGTGGCAAGATTAATCCCCGTTTTCCCGCCAACGGAGGAATCGATCTGCGACAAAAGCGTCGTGGGCACCTGCACGAGCGGGAGGCCGCGCAGGTAAATCGCGGCGCTAAAGCCGGCCAGGTCGCCGACCACGCCGCCGCCGAGTGCCAGCACGAGATCGTCTCTTTCAAAGCGGTTTTCGCTGAGGAACATCACCGCTTTCTCGAGGCTACGAAAGGACTTATAACGTTCCCCTTCCGGCATGAGCCACTCGAGCGCGGTAAATCCCGCAGTCTTCAAAGAACGCTTAACTTCGCGTCCGTACAGGGTAAAGACCCGTTCGTTTGAAACGATTCCAACGCGACGAGGAGCTTTTAATGGGAGCAATTGCCCGAGGTTTCGCCTGATACCGCCGGCGATGTTGATTTCACTTTTGCGGGCTTGTTGATTTAGTGAGATTTCCAGCCGGTGCATGCTGAGGCGGGATTCTAGCACGGCTTTCTTTTTATGCTTTGGCGCCTTTTTCGTGGCTGAATTTAAAAAGCGAATGGGCGCGACATACGTGGGAGTGCGTCGCGCCCATCCATATTCGTGGTTACTGTCCTCACCCCAGCAACCACTTGAGACGGAGGATCCACCAACCGTCTCTCTTGCCCCGCAATATACACCGCAACGCCCGTGCCGTGCAAGCAGCTTTTTCTTTTTGCCTTAAGACTGCTAAGTTTCCTTGGAAAGAAGCATTTGGGATCGTTATCGACCGACTGGCGCCTCGTCTCCAGCGAGTTACGCGTGTAGATTTTTCTCGGCTGAGCGTGTAGAAAGTTCACGAGCCCTCGGCGCCGGCGCCGATCTCGCTTTCGATGGCGCGGGCGATCCTCGTCGCATATTCCTCGATCTCAGTCTGGTTCTCACCCTCAATCATCACTCTGGCCAGCTTTTCCGTTCCGGAATAACGGAGCAACAGCCGTCCTTTCTGCGAGAGGAGTTCCTCAATTTCCGCGAGCACCGCCCTGACCGAGGCCAGATCGGTGAACGGGACCTTCTCGCGTACACGCACATTCACGAGAACCTGTGGGTATTGCTTGAACCCTGCCGTTATCTCAGCCAGCGTTTTTCTCGACTCACGAAGCGCCCGCAGCAGGCAAAGCGCCGTAATCATGCCGTCCCCGGCGAGACTCAGTTCCGGGAGGATGATGTGACCCGACTGCTCACCGCCGAGGCTCGCGCCCAGTCGCAGCAGTTCTTCGAGCACGTACTTGTCACCGACATCGGTGCGCACGAGTCGTATCCCCGCGGAGCGTAGTGCGATCTCGAGGCCGAGGTTGCTCATCACGGTCGCCACGACGATGTTGTCTTTTAACTTTGCGTGCGACTGGAGATGCGTGGCGAGCGCCCAGAGTGTCGCATCACCGTCTACAAAACGGCCGTGGTTGTCGATATAGAGCGACCGGTCGGCGTCGCCGTCAAAAGCGACTCCCAACTGGGCGTGCGCCTCTAACACTTTCTCGCGCAGCGATTCGATGTGAAGCGACCCGCAGTTGAGATTGATGTTGCGACCATCGGGAGAGGTATTGATCGCAATGACGTTTGCGCCGAGACGCTCGAAAAGGACCGGCGCGAACGCCGAGCTCGCCCCGTTTGCACAATCGACGACGATGGTTAGACCGTTAAGATTTAGTCCGTTGCCGATACCGTCCGCGAGAAATGACAGGTAATCTTCGTGGAGTTGTTCTTCAATCTCAGGCGAACGTGGTCCATCATGGGATTGAGTCTCAACCGTCTTCCCGTTTGCGAAAATGTCAGCTTCGATCTGACGCTCGACAGAGTCGTCCATTTTTCGCCCCGATGGCGCGAAGATCTTGATGCCATTGTCCTGGTAAGGGTTATGCGAGGCGCTGATAACGACGCCCGCCGATGCTTGCAGTTTGCGAGTCAGGAACGCAACACCCGGTGTCGTGATAACACCGGCCGACATGCATTTCGCTCCGGCTCGGCTCGCGCCTGCGATGAGGGCGCGTTCGATCGATTCGCCCGATTCGCGAGTGTCGCGGCCAATAATGATTTGCGGTGTGGAAGTGCGTTCGGCGAGATGTGAGGCGAGGGAAAATCCGATCGCATTTACAGTCGCTGGATCGAGTGGAAACTGTCCCGCTTCGCCTCGAATTCCGTCAGTGCCAAAGAGAGCTTTCATTCGACAGGTACAAACTTCGAAGTGTGCACGGATTTCAGAACCACTTTTCCTTTTACTGGATCCGGAAGCTCAAGTCGAGGCTCGAGGCCTTCACCATGCAGAACGACCTTCAACTCTTCGGGCTTTAACGAATCAAGAAAACTCGAAACACCGAGCAAAGTAATCGAAGTGGTTGCCGGCTGGACCTTACCGTCTTGCGCCGTCGTGACTGCGACACCGGAAAAGGTTTTCTCGATGCGTTGTTCACCGATCTCGACCGCGACATTCACCATCGGCTCAAGCAGATCGACTTTGGGATCGGGAACGTCCAGCGCCAGGTTTGATGCGGTGAAACTTTCCTTGCGACCTGTCAGCCAGATGCTTTCGGTCGATGCTTTTTGCAGTGCGTTCACGCGGCTCGTGGGCCCACGCACAGCGACACTGCCTTTGTTTGGATAAACCGAATAAACCTCGAATCCGTTCTCAGGTTTGCCTTCGAGTTTCGGCTCAACTGTGATTTGGCGTTCGACGATCTCCTCAAGCCGGATCGGGATTGCACTTGGCTGATATCCGTCGACTTTGATCCCTTGCGGGAGGGCGATTTGTGCTTTGTCAGCGAGTCGGAGAACTCTTTCGCCGGCGCGCTGATCGCTGATGTCGACGGTAGCGACGAGATCGAGAGACGTCAGAGCGTCGAGTTTGTTACGGCTGCCGGTAAGCATCACGTCAACTGTGCGTGGTGGATCATTACTGATCTCCAATGCGGGCGGCCTGATGAAGTTGAGCTGAACGTTGACGTGTGCGGTGACGGGTTGGTTTTGCCCGGTGACCAGCAGCCATAGGACGACGGCGATTGCTAAGGATAGAAGTTTAAGACTCCAGTCTTCGACGAAGATCCGGCGCAGCAGCTTCTCGGCGCGACTGGGCGCTGGCTGCGGCTCGGATGTTGTGACTTCGTCTTCGTCCTGAAACGGCATAAGTGTTAGTTCTAAATGGAGGCGATCTCCTCCGCCTCATTTTCAGCCTCAGAACGCTTCTGCTCTTTGTCTTTCTTTGGCGTGGCTTCGAGCGCTTCGAAGATTGCGTTACGAAGCTTCGTGGCGTCGAGACCGCGTTTGATCTCGCCGCGCTGCACAAACGAAATCAGTCCTGTTTCTTCCGATACGACCACCGCCACCGCATCCGTATCTTCAGTAACACCGATCGCAGCACGATGGCGCGTCCCGAGGTCTCGCGAAAGTCTCGGATTCAACGTCAGCGGCAGGAAGCACGAAGCCGCCGCAATTCGGTGCCGCCGCACAACGACCGCGCCGTCGTGCAACGGGCTCGCGGTGTTGAAAATACTGACGAGCAAGTCGTAACTCAGCTCCGCATCGAGCTGCACGCCGCCGTCAGTCACATTCTTCAAACCGACGTTTCGTTCGATAACGATCAGCGCGCCCGTCTTTGTCGAAGCGAGTGTAGTTGCCGCGAGGACGATCTCGTCATAAACACCTTCGCCAAACTGTCCGCGATGCATCGTAAACGGCACCCGAAAACGATTCCCAAACGTAATCAACGCCTGGCGAATTTCAGACTGGAACAGGACGATTATGGCGATACCGATGTACAGCAGCCCATTGCTGAGTACGAACTCGAGGGTCGCGAGATCTTGTTTGACGGAAAGCCAGTAGAGAAAAACGAGGGCGGCGATGCCGAAGGCCATCGGAGCAGCGCGCGTACCCCGCAAGAGTTTCAAGACCGCATACACAAGCAAAAAGACGAAGATGATGTCCGCGACATTGCGCAGCTCAAGCATCCGTCTCAAATACTCGGTGTATGGCAGTAGCAGTAACATCTCGCAGGCAACAACAGCAACTTATTTCTCCAGGGGCCATTAGGCACAGATTACACAGATTACGCCGATTTAGCGAGAGGCTTTTGCGGAGCGCTTGATACGTTTGAATTTACCGCTTTGAAGAAACCCAACGAGCTCGCCGGTTTTACCCACGACCGCGACCGATCCGATTCCATTTCGCTTCATCAACTCCTGAGCGTAGGCGAGCGTTGCGTTTGGCTCGACGAAAAATCGAGGCGCGATGGGACGCATGACGTCGCGAGCGCGCGTGAGGTGCCAGCGTTCGCGTGGCAACAATTTCACATCTTCCAGCGCCAACATGCCGTGCAAACGCCGGTTCTGCGCGACCGGAAAAGCGACCTGCCGGTGCAGAGGCAAAACAGAATCGATCAGGTAACTGATGAGCGCGTCAGGCTCGACTGATATCGGGGCGGTCATCGCCTCACTGACGATGTTCCTGATTCGCGGGCGCACGTGTTTCACCACGCTGTAAGCGGCGTCGAAAAGAAACAGTCCCACGAGCACGGACCAAAAGCCCATAAAATACGAGCGGAAAGTGGGTGCGATGGCCATGTACACGCCGAAAATGATTAGGATCGCTGCGATCAACATGCCGCAAATTCCGGCGAGTCGCGTGGCTTCTCTGATATCGCCGGTGCGGCGCCACAGAATCGCGCGCAGCACGCGACCACCATCGAGCGGGTAACCCGGAAACAGATTAAATACGGCAAGCAACAGATTGCCCGCGCAGAGTAGCAACAGCACGCCACCGGCGATCGGATAACCCGCCATCATCGCCGGGAGCATCAGCACAAAACTGATCGCAGCAAACAAAAAACTCGCCGCTGGACCAGCAACGGCGATCCGAAATTCAGCACGCGGGCTTTCCGGCTCGTTGCGCAACCGCGCGAGGCCGCCAAATGGGTGCAGCACGATCTCTTCGATCTCGATACCTTCCGCACGGCCCATGAGGGCGTGTGAAAGTTCATGACCCAGCACCGAGAGAAACAGACCGATCGTGGTCACGACTGCCAGCAACCACGCCACCGTCACGCTTACCGGCATCAGCTTGAACGAGCCGACCCACATGCCACCGCGACTGAGGTTCATCGCGATCAGCCAAACGCTTAGTAGGAAAACTACAAACCAGCGGTAATCAAAACGCACAGGAATCCCGAAGATGCGCGCAACAGTGATCTGGCGTTTAAAGATTTCCCCTAGCTTCAATCTCTTGCCTCAAAAACTTTTAGCCACAAACACTCAAAATGGATTTTCCGTCGCGGTTTTGATTTGCTTAAGTTTCGAATGCGGTTGCCTCAGTATCAATCATTGGATGAGCCTCGGTTCGTGCAACACGTCGCAGCAGCAATGGTTCGTCATAGAGTTGCGATAATCCCCGCACGATTGCGAACCGCGGCTCGTCGGCAACCCGCACATCAAGCCCGAGTTCCTTTTCGAGATAACTCGGTAATCCTTCCAGCAAAGCACCGCCGCCAGTAAGTATCAATCCGCGATCGAAAATGTCACCCGCCACCTCGGGCGAGAGATCGCCGAGCAGCGACCGCACTTCGTCGACGATACGTTTGATGATCGGTTGAGTAATCGTATGGACCTCGCCCGCCGTTATATCAACAGCGCCAGGACTGCCAGTCTGCACGTCGCGACCCCGGACGTGGATTTTTTTCTCCGGATTGAAAGGCTCGATCGCGGAGCTAAGCTCGAGTTTCAATCTTTCCGCCGTCTGCACTCCGATAGTTAGACCCCGGTGACGCCGCAAACGATCCATGATTGCGACATCAATATCCGAGCTGCCGATTCGTTCCGCGCGCGAAGCGATGATTGACCCACTAATGATCGCCGCGACGTTCGTTGTGCCGCCGCCGATGTCGACCACTGCCGCGGCATGTTCATCAGTGATTGGAACCCCGGCGCCGATAGCGGCGGCCTGGCCCTCTTCAATCATGTACACGCGGCTGATTCGTGCTTCTTCAGCAGCGGCCAGAAGTGCGCGTTGCTCAACCTGTGTTACTTCCGAAAGCACGCTCATGATCGCGCGCCGGCTGAAGTGAGAAAAACCGCTGCGCGCTGCACGAACGAAGTAGTCCAGCATCGTGCGCGTTCTTTCGAAATCGGCCACGACTCCATCGATGAGAGGAGCAATCACAGTCACATCGCGCGCCTCGCGCCCTTGCATTTTGTGCGCCTCGTTGCCGACAGCGATTACTTCGCCGGACACCTTGTTGACGGCAACGACCGAAGGTTCATCGACGACAATGCCGCGCCCACGCACAGCGATGATCGTGCTCGCCGAACCCATGTCGATAGCCATCGAATCCGAGACGAGATTCTGGAGTGCGCTGAGGCCCAGGAGGGTTTTGGTTTTCCCGATGAACGACATAACGACAGGTCCTGTGGACCTATATGAATAAATACTGTTAAGAAACCAATACTAAAAAGAGCCGCTTGCTTTTTGCCAATCGACTTCCCAAAGTTCTACAGGCTGCTGCCGGTTCTTAACCGTAATCGGTTCGCGCGGTTGCAGTTTGTAGCGACTATGCGCGGCCTGTGCAGTCGCATCACTGATTAGAATCTCGCCGCCACGGGCGTTGGACTCAAGTCGTGATGAAGTGTTTACAGTATCGCCGATCGCCGTGTATTCCGAACGCCGGTCCGAGCCAATGTAGCCCACAATCACTTCGCCGGTGTGCAGCCCCATCCCGACACCAATCTCCGGAAAGCCCTCATCGCGCAACTCCCGATTGATTCCGATGAGGCGTCGCTGCATCGCCACGGCGGCATTCAGAGCATTGGATGCATCATCAGGCGTTGCGGTGGGCGCGCCGAAAAGAGCCATTAGACCGTCGCCGAGATACTTATCGAGAGTTCCGCCGTGGGCGAAGATGATGTCCGTCATCGCCGAAAAGTAACGATTCAGCAGACCGACGATCTTTTCCGGGGGCGCGTGTTCGGAAATGCGCGTAAAACCACGAATGTCCGCAAACAAGATCGTGATGACCTGACTGACGCCGCCGAGTTTGAACGAGTCAGGGTTCTCCAGCATCTGCTTTACAACGTATTCGGGCAAAAACCGACTGTAGTTGGCCCGCGCCACTTCTTCTCGCGCGAGCCGTTCGTGCGCGCGCGCGTTTTCGACTGCGATCGCAGTTTGTGCGGCGACGGCGCTGATGAGCTCGAGATCGTCCGGCTTAAACGCCGCAAACGGATCGAGACGATCGGCATACAGCGCGCCGTGCACGCGCGACTCAGCGACGAGCGGCGCACAGATCGTCGAGCGAACGCCCTGCGAAACGATCGAATCGACACCGGCAAATTGTTCGTCTGACGCTGCGTCCTGCGAAAGCAGTGCGACGCGATCCTTCATCACCTTGCGCGTAATCGTCCGACCGATGGAAAGCCGGCGCGCGTGTGCTTCGAGTTTGTTGTCACGGGCGCGCATCGCGATAGGCGTCAGATTTTCCGAGCCGCCGTCCAGGTCGGCGAGTAACGCAACGACGCGATCCGCCGGAGTCGATCGGAAAATGATGTCGGTGGCTTTGTCGAAGATGGCATTGAGATCGAATACTGAACCGAGCGTTTTGCTCATCTCATACAGCGCGCTCAGAATGTTTGCTTTGCGTTGTAACGCTTCGAGAATCTTATCGCGCTGCGGCGACGCCGAGATTTCATCTTTCGAACGAAGCACGGTCGACATCACGTCGTTAGCGGAGATCAGCAACTGCGTGTGACCGAGTGGCTTGTCGTCGTAACGAACGTCGGTGGTGCGCTCCTCGGCCGGTTGCTCAAAACGCAACGTGCTCGCGCCAATGGTGACGCGATCGCCGTCCTTGAGCTGCTGCTCGAAGCGGGGCTCGCCATTGATGAAGACTTTATTTGCGCTGCGACGAAGCTGGCCGTTAATTACCGCGCCATCGATGATCGTGAAAGTTTTGTCATCCGCTTGGTTGATGTGCGCGTGATAACGAGAAGCGCGAGGATCATCCAAAACCACGGCATTGTCGGGGGCGCGTCCGATCGTGCAGACAGCATTCGGCACAAAGCTGAACTGCCATTGCCGGCCGCTCGCATCGGTGATTTTTAGATGAGCCATGCGCGCGCGATCCTAACAGTAGAATCTTGAAGCTGACAACGCGGATTTGCCCTTTCGTGACAACTGTTCTTCCGTTATGATGCGAGCCGCGTACCTCAACAACCCAGAAGGAGAAAACCGGAATGAGTTTCTCCACTCGTTATTTACTCGCGGTCCTGTTCACGATATTGAGTTTGCCAGTTTTGCTGTGGGCCCAAACTACGCCCAGGCAAACCAGCAAAACTCCGCGCGGCTCGGTGTCGGGACGAGTGACGATTAAAGAAAAAGGCGCAGCCGGAGTAGTGGTTTCACTTCGGAAGAGCGACCTTATGAATCCGTTTGAACAGCTCCCAAGAGCCACGACGGATCATGACGGCTTCTATCACATCCCAAACGTTCCTCCGGGAAGTTATGAAATTGCGCCGTCAGCGCCTGCTTTTGTGCCTGCTGATACGAAAGATCAGAGGGCCAGCAAGGCAGTACTTTTGGGCGAAGATGAAAACATTGAAAGCATCAACTTCGCTCTCGTTCGCGGCGGCGTGATCACCGGACGAGTAACTGATGCTGATGGACGTCCGGTGATTCAGCAGCAGGTTTATATCTACAGGGCCGACAGTTTCCAACAGCAGCCTCCGGGCGCCCCGGCGCGTCTCCTTTTTGCCACGAAAACTGTCCAAACTGACGACCGCGGAATTTACCGCGTATTCGGTCTTACCGCCGGACGCTACAAGGTTGCAGCAGGCCGTAGCGACGATGCTGCCGCAACTTCGGTCGTTGCAGCGCGTTCCCCTTACAAACAGGTTTTCCATCCGGATGTAACAGATCAGGCCAAAGCTCCGGCGATTGATGTCGGTGAAGGAACCGAGGCAAACAACATAGATATCGCTCTCGGTCGTGCTTTGCAGACTTTCACGATTGCCGGACGACTCGTCGATGGCGAAAAGGGCTTGCCAGTGCCTGACATTCGTCTCGGCGTGCAGCGGCATGTTGGCCCGCGCTTCGAGTTTGTGAGCACGATAGTCAATTCGAATGCTCACGGCGATTTCGTTATCGAAGGTTTGATTCCGGGTAAATACGGCATCTTCTTGTTTCCAAACCAGAGCAGCGGAATGCGATTGGAAGCAGTCACGGTTGACATCATCGACCAGGATCTCAGTGGTTTAACTGTCAAACTTATAAAAGGCGGGAGTTTGAGTGGAGTCGTCACAATTGAAACTGCAGACAAGGCAGTGCTCGCAAAGTTTTCAGAGCTTCAATTGCGAGCATTTGTCACGAGCCCTGTCGCAGGCGGCACGGGATCTGTCGGCATGGGATCCACAGCGTCATCGCCGATTGCGCCGGACGGAAGTTTTCAATTAATGGGCTTACCCGGTGGAATTGCGAACATTTCGCTGGGCTCAGTGTCAAACCCGTTTCCGCCAAAAGGATTTAACATAGCGCGAATTGAGCGAGACGGCACTGTCATGCAGCGCGGAATTGAGCTAAAGGAAGGCGAACAGTTGACTGGCGTCCGTGTGGTCCTGGCTTTCGGAAATGCAACTTTGCGAGGAGTTGTAAAACTCGAGAATGGCACCCTTCCCCCGAACGCGCGAATCTTTGTCAGACTCACAAAGCCGGGTGAAAACGCGAATACCATGCGCCCTCCGTCAGTTGACGCACGCGGGCTCTTCCTGATCGAAGGTCTGCCTGCGGGCACTTACGAAGTCCACGCCTCAATCGGCGCTCCGGGGCTAACACCGCCTCGCCCGGTGACACGCGAGATCAATATCCAGGACGGCGTAATCACTGACATCACACTCACGATCGACATGAGTGCACCTCCAAAGCCATAGGCAGATGACTCCCATGCAAAAACTCATCGCAGCGTCAATTCTCATCATCAGCTCGTGCATCGTGTTGTTCGCGCAGCAGCCGTCGGCGACGCCAAAAAGATCGGATGAACCAGTAACCGGTGTCATCGACGGCAAAGTGGTGAACGAGAGCGGCCAGCCGCTCGCCGGAGCCTCGTTGTTTGTCAGAGCGGTCAATTCATCCGGAAGCGGACGTACGACAACGAGCGACATCGAGGGAAACTTTCGAGTGTCTGGTCTGGAACCCGCGCTCTACGTCGTCACCGGCACCGCACCGGCATACACGACAGCCCAGATGGACCCTACTGCACCGACTTATCACCGCATCGGCGATACGGTACGCGTAGAGATGATTCGCGGCGGAGCTATTACCGGCACAGTTACGAATGCAGTGGGAGAGCCCGTCATAGCGGTTCGCGTGCGGGCAACCATGGTTCGCGACGCACGGGGTGAAACGCCAAATGTAATGTCGTTCGGGTTCCTGGAACAGTCAACCGATGACCGTGGTATTTATCGAATCTACGGACTACGCCCTGGAACTTACATCGTCAGCGCCGGTGGGGCAGGTTTTACACCGTCGTTCAATCCGTATGAATCAGATGTGCCGACATTTGCACCGTCGTCAACGCGTGATAGCGCCGCGGAGGTGATGGTGCGCAGCGGTGAAGATTCAACTATCGACATTCGTTATCGAGGCGAGCCAGGCCACACAATCAGCGGCACGACTAAATCTACCAGTCCTAACGGCGCCCAGGTAACGTTGGCGATACCCGGCAGCACTCTTCCGTTCGCGGCAACGTTCCAAATGTTTGGCAATCGAGGTTTCGCGTTCACTGGGTTGAGTGATGGCGACTATGATCTCGTTGCTCAGGAAGTCACGACACCTGCGACTTCTACCATGCCGGTATTGGCGCTCTCAGAACCGAGACGTGTCAGCGTGAAAGGTGCTGACGTAACTGGTATCGAGTTAGCAACGAGACCGCTGGCTATGATCAGTGGAAAAATGTTGCTCGAGTCTTCGAAGGTTCCCGAGTGTCAGGGCAAGCGTCCGCTGCTGCTCCCGGAAACCGTGGTCCGAGTTCAACGACCCGAAAAGGAAAAAGAAGATTCGCTGACCGTCCGAATGCTTTCGAGTTCGGCCTCGCCGGACGCAACCGGATCGTTTGTCCTGCGCAACCTCGTTCCGGGCAGATATCAATTCGAGCCGCGCTTTTACTCGCGTTACTGGTATCTCCAATCGATCACCCTGACTACGGGCGCGGCGAAGCCGCAGAAAATCGACGCGGCGGCAAGCTGGACGGCGGTGAAGTCAGGCGAACAGCTCTCAAACCTTACGATCACACTCGCACTGGGAGCGGCGTCGATTCGAGGGCGCGTGCCGGTACCGGAGGGTGCTGCGGCACCCGCGGCGATGTCTATTTATCTCGTGCCGGGTGAGGCAGACAAAGCAGATGATGTTTTGCGTTACTTTGTCGCGGATGTTGGCGCTGACATGACGTTCACGTTCAACAACTTGCCACCGGGCCGGTATTTAGCTTTCGCAGATACTCAGTCAACAACGCTAACTAAACTCCGACAGCCGGAGAGCGCGGCGGCTCGAACGAAACTCCGCCGCAGTGCTGAAACAAAGAAGAACGAAGTCGAATTAAAGCCCTGCCAAACCGTCTCGGATTACCAAATAAAGCAATAGGTCTTATCGGTCTTATAGGACCTCGATGTCTGCCCGGACGAAACCTTGACCATTCGCAAGATAGCTTGCTAGACTCCATCTACTTACCAAATAGGGCTTCGACGCAATCCTGCGTCCTCGGACAAACTCCCACAGACCCGCGCGTGCGGCGCAGTCTGATATTTTCAAATTCGATGGAGGTGCATGGTGGGCTTCAAAGTCGGCCAGAAAGTCGTTTACCCGAATCATGGAATCGGGACCATCGAGCAAATAGAACAGAAGCAAATCGGAAGTAACCTCTTACCTTTCTACACGCTTCGTCTTGCTGCTAATAACTCCCTGGTCTTAGTTCCCGTATCCAATGCTTCAGAAGTTGGCCTGCGAGCCCCAATCTCTTCGGGTGAGTGTGACATGCTTTTCAAAGCACTAGCAGATGATTTTTCTTCCCCCGCTAATGATTGGAAGGATCGCTTTAAAGAATTCTCTGACAAAATGCGCACGGGCGACATCTTCGAGGTGGCCGACGTGCTCAAGCATTTAACTTATCTCAGTAACATTAAACCGCTCTCTTTCCGCGAACAACGTATGCTCGAGAAATCTCGTTATCTCGTGGTTTCAGAGTTGGCCGCAGTGTGCCGCCAGCCGGAGTGCAACATCGAACCCCGCGTCGATCAGGCACTCGCACGTGCTCACTCCAAGCACGACCGTCGCCCGGTCCGTGCCCGCGCCGCCAGCGCCACCGTGGGACACTAACATACCGCCCCAGATCTGTCTGGCGGGACTCTCCGTGCTATGATCTCCACCCCACATGAGTTCCGCCACGACAATTGCGATAAACCTCGTCGCTGTTCTGTTGCTGGTCGCAGCTAACGGGTTTTTTGTAGCCGCCGAGTTTGCGCTCGTAGGAGTGCGCTCGTCGCGGATCGAGACTCTGGCTGCTTCAGGCAGTCGCGCCGCGAAGCGACTGATGGGTGTGCTCCGGAAGCTGAACGCGTACCTGTCTGCCTGCCAGCTCGGAATCACGCTCGCCTCACTCGCCCTCGGATGGATTGGCGAACCCGCAGTCGCGCATCTGCTCGAACAACCTTTGTCAGGTCTTTCAGAAACAGCGCGACACGCCGTTGCCTTCATAATCGCATTCTCGATCATTACATCGCTGCACATCGTGCTCGGCGAACAAGCGCCGAAGTTGATGGGGCTTGCCCGCGCTGAAAAAGTCGCGCTCGCTGTTGCGCTGCCTTTGGAGTTGTTCTATCGCGTTTTCAGTCTACCCATACGTGCGCTTGACTGGGCCAGCGCACGCACGGTCAACCTCGTAGGCATAGCGGCGACTTCCGAACACGCCTCAATCTACACGGAAGAAGAGTTGAGAAAACTCGTCGACCTGTCGCGTGAGAGTGGTCACCTGCGTGCGGAAGAGCGACGCTTGATACATCGCGTGTTTGAATTTTCTGACACGCTCGTGCGTGAAGCGATGGTGCCACGCACGGAGATGGCGGCGATTCCGAATACCTGCAATGTCGAACAGATCACAAAGGCTTTCGAGCAGCATCGATACTCGCGGTTGCCCGTGTATCGTGAATCGTTTGACGACGTGTGTGGCTTTATCCATAGCAAAGACGTGATGCCGTATCTGTTGCACCCGGAAAAATTCAAACTCGAAGACGTGCTGCAACCGCCACTGTATGTCGTTGACACAGCACGGCTGGAACACGTGCTGCGCCAGATGCAGAAGGCGAAGATGCACTTTGGTTTCGTAGTTGATGAGCACGGCGGGCTCGAAGGCATCATCACACTCGAAGACCTGCTCGAAGAGATCGTCGGCGAGATCTCGGACGAACACGATGAGGAAGTAAACGAACAGATCACTGAACTCGATGAGAGTACTTTCGTGCTGGCCGGCGGACTCGCCGTGCGAGATCTGAACCGGCGTTTGAAACTGTCGGTGCCGGAGTCGGAATCGTATACGACCGTCGGAGGGTTTTTGATGACGCAAGCAGGACACGTGTTGAAGCCCGGAGAGGTGGTCCAGCACGATGGCCTGATGTTTAAGGTGGAACGAGTTGAGAAGCGACGCGTGATGCGCGTGAAGCTTGAAATTTTGCAAAACGACGGAAAAGGGGTAGCAGAGAATGAGCTGGATCGAGCACGTTCAGGCACGGGAAATACTGGATTCGCGCGGTAATCCGACCGTAGAAGCGGAAGTGGTTTTGGCAGATGGTGTGATTGGACGTGCCTCAGTTCCTTCAGGCGCTTCAACCGGCGAAAACGAAGCCGTCGAGCTTCGTGACGGCGACCAGAAAAGATATGGCGGCAAAGGAGTTTTACAGGCAGTTGAAAACGTCAACGACGTAATCGCGCCTGCGCTCCAGGGATTTGACGCACTGGACCAGGCTGAAGTCGATCGCGCACTCCTCGAAGTAGACGGCACTCAAAACAAATCAAAACTCGGCGCCAATGCCTTGCTCGCTGTGTCGATGGCGACAGCACGCGCGGCCGCAACGCACCTCGAGCTTCCACTCTACCGGTATCTTGGTGGTCCAAACGCACGCACGCTCCCGGTGCCGATGATGAACATCGTCAACGGTGGCGCACATGCCGACAACAATGTCGACTTTCAGGAGTTCATGGTTGTGCCGTGTGGCGCTGCGAGTTTTAGTGAGGCGTTGCGAGTCGGCGCTGAAATTTTTCACCAGCTCAAAGCGGTTTTGAAGAGTAAAGGTTACGCCACGAGCGTCGGCGACGAGGGTGGATTTGCACCGAACCTGAAGTCGAATGAGGAAGCGGTGGAAACGATCCTCGAATCGATCGTGAAGGCCGGCTACTCGCCCGGCGCCGATTGTCTGCTTGCACTCGATCCGGCAGCGAGTGAGTTTTACGATGGCAAAAAATACGTCTTCAAGAAAAGCGACAAGCGAGAGTTATCGAGTGAAGAAATGGTGGCGTTCTGGAAAAGCTGGACCGAGCAGTATCCAATCATCTCGATCGAAGACGGCATGGCTGAAGACGACTGGACCGGCTGGAAACTACTGACCGATACGATTGGCAGCAAAGTGCAGCTTGTCGGCGACGATCTGTTTGTCACCAACACGATCTTTTTGCAGAAAGGAATCGATCTCGACGTTGCTAATTCGATTCTGATTAAGGTCAATCAGATCGGAACGCTGACCGAAACGTTGGATTGCATCGAGCTCGCGCAACGAAACCGTCGCACCACGGTCATCTCGCATCGCTCTGGGGAAACTGAAGACCCGTTTATCGCAGATCTCGCGGTGGCGACTAATGCCGGTCAAATCAAGACCGGATCGTTGTCGCGCACTGATCGCATCGCCAAATACAATCAGCTCCTGCGCATTGAGGAAGATCTGCGCGGAGCTGCGCGCTTTCCCGGCCGCAAAGCTTTCCTGCAATCCGTGCCACAAAAAGGCACAATAAACGCATAAGCATGCTCACGGAGGAGCTAATTTCTCAAGAGGCACGTCTACTAAGAATTTCTCTTTGTGATTTTTGTGCCTTTTTGTGGCTAATATGACTAAACGACGTGGGCCGGTGGCCCTGATTATTATTGACGGCTGGGGCTACTCGGCATCACGTGAAGGCAATGCGATCGCACTCGCAGCCACACCTTTTTACGACGAGCTCACCGAAAAGTACCCGCATACATTGCTCGAAGCGCACGGCTCCCGTGTCGGCCTGCCTGCCGGTGTCATGGGAAATTCAGAAGTCGGACATTTGAACATCGGCTCGGGACGTGTCATCCGCATGGACGTGTCACTCGTCGATCACGAGATCGAGACCGGCGATTTTTTTCGCAACAAAGTCTTAACTGAGTCGCTTGATGGGGCGAAGACGCGCGACAAATCGCTTCACCTGATGGGACTGATCTCCGACGGTCAGGTCCATTCTTCACTCACTCATCTTTACGCGCTGTTGAAGATGGCGAAAGATCACGACCTCAAGCACGTTTACGTTCACTGTTTTCTCGACGGCCGCGACACACCGCCTTCATCCGGTGCGGAGTATGTCGCCGGGTTGCAGCGAAAAATGAAAGAGATCGGCTGTGGCGAAATCGCGACTGTGATTGGTCGTTACTACGCGATGGACCGTGACAAGCGTTGGGAACGAACGCAACGCGCTTACGACCTTTTGACGAAGGCGATCGGGGAACGAGCGCTCGATCCCATCACCGGCATTCGTGAGTCGTACGCACGCGGCGTGACGGATGAGTTTGTTGAACCCATCGCGATCGTGCATAAAGATGGTGGGCCAATCGCGACCATTAAAGACGACGATTCGATAATTTTCTTTAACTTCCGGCCCGATCGGGCGCGACAGTTAACGCGGGCCCTCGCGGTTCCCGGCTTTAGTGATTTTGAGATTTCCGATCGCCCGCGAGTCTACTTTGTTTGCTTCACGATGTATGACCACAGTTTCGACCTGCCGATCGCCTTTCCCCCGCGACATCATCGCAACGTGCTGGCGGAAGTCTGGGGCAATCTTCGTGTGCGCAACTACCGGCTCGCGGAGACGGAGAAGTATGCGCACGTGACGTATTTCTTTAATGGCGGTGTGGAAAAGGAATATCCGAACGAGCAGCGACTGCTCGTGCCTTCACCGAAGATCGCGACTTACGATCTCGAACCCGAGATGTCTGCGTTCAAAGTCACTGACAAGGTGCTGCGCGGGATTGACGAGGGCGAAACGGATGTTTTTGTAGTCAACTTCGCGAACCCCGACATGGTGGGCCATACAGGGAAGTTGGATAAGACGATCGAAGCGTGCGAGTACGTGGATACGTGTCTCGGTTGGATCACGAAGCGCGTACGGGCGGCGCACGGCATTACGTTGATCACCGCCGATCACGGTAACGCCGAGCAGATGATTGATCCCATAACGGGCATTCCGCACACCGCACACACAACGAACCCGGTGCCGTTTCATTTGGTTAGCGAAGAGTCAGTCGGCATGAAACTGCGAACCGGCGGCGCGCTCGAAGATGTGGGGCCGACACTCCTCGGTTTGCTTGGTCTCGAGAAGCCATCTGAAATGACGGGAAGAGATTTAAGAGAATTATAGTCGCGGCTTAAAGAAATGGTATTCGATCCGCGCAACATACTCGTCATCGATTTTGGTCAACTCGGAGACGTTGTAATGAGTTTGCCCGCGCTGCGGGCGATCCGCGACCACTTCCCTTACGCAAAAATCACAGTCGCCGTCGGAAAGCCCGGCAAAGAGCTGCTGAGTCTTTGCGGTTACGCAAACGAAGTCCTCGAGGTCGATCGTGTCGCCTTACGTGATGGTCCAACGCTGATCTCGATCGGGCGCATCGCGAAGCTCGTGGCGCAGGTGCGGAGGGCGAGGTTTGATTTCGTCATCGATCTGCACAGTTACTACGAAACCAACCTCCTCGGTTTTCTTTCAGGCGCGTCACACCGGCTTTACTCACGCCGCGAAAACCGCTCGCTTGATTTTCTCGGCAACTTTAGACCGCGGCCTGCGAGAGAAAGAACAGCGGCGCACCTCGTCGACCGTTACCTCGATTTACTCAAACCACTCGGCATCGAGAACGCAAGCCGAACTCCGAAGTTAAGCACGGGCACGGCTGCCGACCTCGCGGTTGAAGCAATGTTGAAAAAGGAGAAGGCTCAGTCGGGAGAGTTGCTCGTCGGCATGTTTCCCGGCGCCGGGCACGTTAGCCGCCTCTGGCCGGTCGAGAATTTTGCGGAAGTGGCGGATCACCTCATGCGCAACGACCGCGTCCGCATCATCGTCTTTGCCGGACCCGAGGAACGGGCGCTAGTGCCGCAGATGCGGACCGTTTTTCCCTCGCGCACCATCTTTTTCGACCGTCTGACGATCCCGCAACTGGCTTCAGCCCAAGCTCGTTTGACGCTTTTTATCTCCAATGACACCGGGCCGGCGCACATCGCAGCCGCAGTGGGAACGCCGGTCATCGTGATTCTGGACCGCCCCGATCTCCACAGCTACACGCCCGCAGGCGAGCAGAATCGGTTTATTTGCGGGGATTCAATCGCCCAAATCCCCGTAGCGGAGGTTTACGGCGCCGCCCACGAACTCCTCGCATTGAGCCGCACCGACCGCCTTTTGGCCGTTGATGAACGCCGGTAAATTCCTTATAGACAACATTGTTCAACTTGGTTAGTATGGGTTGGGCCGCGTGACCTGCCCGCCTCACGCTAAATCTATCCAGATTTGTCCTGCCTCAGCGAATTATGGAGAAAACAATGTTCAGAATGTTGAATCGATTATGTTTAGTTACGCTTAGCCTGATGGTCCTGAGCGCCGCGGCAAGTGCTCAATCCGGCCTGACGGCCAAAGCCGGAAGTGTCCCAGCGACCGCCCCAGTGGTCGAAAGCGACCGGTCGCGGGACGGTTTGATTGGCCCAGTTCGCCGCGTTCGCACTGAAATTGCCAAGCTGTTGACGGCTGATGGCCGCCAGCAGGAAGGCAAGCACCAGCTCGTCGAGCTTGTTGCTTACGACATCAAGGGCAACAAGATCGAGAACCAGTATTTCCCGGTCGCAGGCGCCACTCTAACCGGCAAAGAAGTCTACAAGTATGACGAAAAGGGAAATATCAGCGAGATGACCATGCTCAATGCCGACGGCACGTTGTTGAGCAAGGAGATCTACAAGTATGAGTTCGACTTCCTCGGCAATTGGAGCAAGATGACGACGTCCGTTGCCGTTGTCGATTCTCGCGGCATTACCTTTGAACCGACGGAAGTGACCTATCGCTCGATCATGTATTACCTCGATGAGAACATGGTCCGCATGGTGACCCCGGGTGCCGCGACGACTCCGCAACCGCCAGCTCCTGTTGCTTCGACTCCGGTCACCAAACCCGAGCCAAAGTCCAGTGCCGGCAACAGGCAAAACAAAAAGGCCGCTGTTGTGCAGGAGTTACCGTCAGCATCGACATCAGCGACGAAGCTCGCGTCTGGTCCAGTCGATCTGAAGGTCCAGACAATGAGTACGGGTTCGCAGGTGCCGGTTGTAAGTATCGATGAACCGCCGCCGAGTCCGGGACCGAAGCCGATTCTCAAGCCCGTGTCGGGTGGAGTTCTCAACGGTACCGCGCTTACGCTGCCCCCGCCGATTTATCCCGAGTCGGCGAAGCGTATGAGGACGCAGGGCATGGTGACGGTTGAAGTGGTTCTCGACGAAACCGGCAAAGTAGTTTCCGCAAATGCGATGAGTGGTCCGTCGATTTTGCGCGATGCAGCTGTTCAGGCGGCGCTTAAAGCGAGGTTTTCACCAACGAAGCTTTCCGGTCAACCGGTCAAGGTTTCCGGCGTGATTAACTACAAGTTTGCGCTCGTTCAATAACCTCCTTCAGTGGCGCGCCGGGTCTCTTCGGCGCGCCATTCTCCCCCTCTTTTCCAACCGAATTGCTTCTCCTAGAAGGGACTAGTTCTCATGGCATTAACTGGACACCTCAGTGATCTTTCACTTTCTGAGTTAATCGAGTTTTTCTGTAATCAGCGAAAGAGCGGCCGTCTCAAAGTTTTGTATCCGAAGGGTGCTGGATACTTTTACTTGCAGGCGGGCTCGGTGGTGGATGCGCGCATAGGCGTGCTGCACGGAATCGACGCCGTTTACTACGCGCTGACGCTTCCGAATGCCCAGTTTGAATTCAGTGCTGACGTGGAAGCGAAGAGCCGAACCATCAATCAACCGTGGACCCAGGTGGTGCTTGAAGGATTGCGGCGATTGGACGAGAACATTGCTCCGGCGATCGCGTTTCCGGCAGAGTACGTTCCTGAGCCGGACGAGCTCACCGGCGCACAAGCCGGAGTGGAAGCGGAGTCGGATGTTGAGAAGTCGTTCGCGCCAGCGTTTCTTGCATTTGGGAGAGAAACCGCGACTCGTCGCAAGCCACTTTTTATCGGAGCGATTGCGGTGGCGGTTGTAGCGAGTGTGGCCGTGATTGGAGTTCCGGCGGGTTGGTACAGTGGAAAGAAACCGGCTCCGGCGGCGACTGAAACCGTCAGTCAGGCTCCGGCTCAGGCAAGCACGCAGACGCAGGCTTCAACACAGCCGCAACCAGCGACGAGTGTCGAGCCCGAAGCCGCAACTGAAGATCCAGCAGCGGCAGCGAGACGTCAACGTGAAAAAGAACGCAAGGCTCGCGAAGCAAAGAATGCAGAGAACGGCACGAGTGCTTCAGTTCCGCCGACGGGCGACGCGAAGTCAAATGCGAAGCGAGTTGTTGTTACGGTAACTTATGATGAATCGGGACGCGTGACGCAGGCGTCGGGCGGCGACGCTAATGCGTTGCGAATTGCACGGCAGAAGCGCTTCCCACCGGGCAAGGGCGGCTCGGCGACAGTCTCAATTCCTATCAACTAGATCTCGATCGCGTGATCTGGGTTCATCAGTGGTTCAATAACCCTACCATTCCGAGAACTACGAGCAGCCCGCGCTTCAGCCCGAGGTCGCGGCCGCGTGGGTCGTACCATTCATCGAGGCTGTGTGAGCAGCCGGAAGTTCCTCCAGCTCCGAGCGTGATTGCGGGTATTCCCAGCGAGATGGGCAGATTCGAATCAGTCGACGCTTGATCCAGACGCGGCTCTACGCCGAGCAGTCTTGTCGCTTCGACAGCGAGCTCAACGAGCGGAGATTGCGCGGCAGTTTCCCCGGTCGGTCGTTCCCCAATCAGATCAAGTTTTAATTTCAATAACGGATCACCCGCGCGCCGCTTCGCACTCTCCTCATCAACTGCATCTCTCATCGCACGCCGGAAAAACGCATCCAGCCGTTGCAACTCGGATTCAGCCGCAGAGCGTAGATCGACTTCCATCACGGCATGGCTCGGGATCGAATTAACACTGCTGCCGCCTTCGACACGTCCGACGTTGAATGTCGTGCGCGGCTCTTTCGGCGCAGGATAACCAGCGAGCCGAGAGATGGCGCGGCCGATCGCGTGTACGGGATTTGGCAAACCGAAATCGCCCCACGAATGGCCGCCTGGTCCAATAACTTCCACACGGTACCGACGAGATCCCAAAGCACGATTTGTAATCCGATCCAGTCCTGGACCATCGAAACTCAGAAACGCATCGATGTGCCTCGCCCAACGTCCTTTCGTGAACAGGTGACGAACGCCACGCAGGTTTCCTTCACCCTCTTCACCGACCGTTCCCACGAACAGAATCGAGCCCTCGATCGGCATTGCCTGAATTGTTTGAGCGAGTGCCATCACTGCCGCGAGCCCACAACCATCATCAGCGATTCCCGGTGCCAGCAACTTACTATCACGTCTGACCACGTTGAAGTTTGTGTCTTTAGAAAAGACAGTGTCGAGATGTGCGCTGACGACGATCAAAGGTGATGCCGAAGCACCGCGAACCAGGCCGATACAGTTGCCCTCTTCATCGATCTCAACTTCAGTCAAGCCGCGCTCTGAAAACTTTTGACTGAGATACTCAGCACGTTCTTGCTCGCCGAACGGAGTCGCCGGAATCGAGCAGATCCGAATGTGCTCTTCAGTTATTGAGTCGGCATGTGTTTCGAAAAAACGGAGAGCCTTATCGACGTGAGGCGACGACATCAGTTGAGCTACAGATTTACCCGGATGAAGACGAATCACAGCAACGCCATGATCTCACTCTCTTCGAGCACGCCGTTAGCCGCTTTGGCGTGATCGAAAATGCGATTCACAAGATGCTCGTTGGGCTCGATACCGCGTTTTTCGAGCCAGTAAATAACATTTGATTTGCCACTCATCGGTCCGATCTCGATCACTTGTTCGAGTCCGAACTCACCCGCCGGCACTCCGGAGTAAACGAGGTCCGCAAGTCGCCGATCGCCTTTTCTGTAACTCTTAATTACGGCCGCAGCGTGAACACCAGTCGCCGTTCGAAACGCATCGCGACCAAACACGGGATAGTTTAGAGGCACGGTCCAACGGCACGCGCGCGCCGCTGTTTCGCAATACTCTCCAAGACGCGACAAGTCGTTATCGATCCAACCCAATAGTTTCAGATTTACGAGCAATTGATCCAGCGGCGTGTTTCCGACGCGTTCGCCCATTCCGAGCGCCGAGCCATGCACCTGATCGGCGCCGCCCTGGATCGCTGCCAGCGAATTGATCACGCCCAGCCCACGATCCTGGTGCCCGTGCCAGTCGAGACGAATCCCACCGCCTTGTTCTTCAATGATCTTTTTGACAAATCGCACCACTGCGCGCGCGCCGTCGGGTGTTGAATGTCCGACGGTGTCGCAAACGCAAACGGCTTTCGCCCCACATCTGATCGCAGTTGTGTACAGTGCGCGAATCGTTTCGGGTTTTGCGCGGGTCGTGTCTTCGGTTACGTACATCACAGGCAGCCCCTGGCTGACGGCGAACGACACGGCCTCTTCAGTCATTTGCAGAAGTTTTTCAAGCGTCCAGTCCTCAGCAAAAAAGCGTACCGAGGACGAGCCGATAAACGTACACGCTTCGATTGGAATTCCCGCGCGTTGCGAGATCTCGACGATCGGAGTGATGTCGTTGCGATGTGTGCGGGCGGCGCAGTTGGGTCTAATTTTTAGCTTCTTGTCGGCGATCTCGCGGGCGAGTCGTTCCACTCCTGCGGCGTGAGTTCCACCCGCGCCGGGGAGGCCGATGTCGGCGGTGTCGATGCCGAGCGCTTCCATCAAGTGAAGCAACTCGAGTTTTTGTTCGACCGACGGCTCGCAAACGGACGGCGACTGAAGACCGTCGCGCAGAGTCTCGTCGTCGATGCCGATGTGGCGATTAGGCGCAGTGAGAGACGGTTCAATTGTATTCCAGTCATAAACCAGCTCGTCAATTGTCATGGGGACAGTATAAGCCACGTATGAACGCGGATATAAACGCGGATCTGGCTTATACTACGTGCGCCTTTGCCCCATCTCTTAGGAGACCTTAGCCATAAACGAAGAGTCGTTCGAATCGCTACTCGCCTGGCTTGACCCGAACCGCGAAATAGCCGGGCAAAAATATGAAGTAATCCGCGCTGGTTTGATTAGGATTTTCGTGTCGAAAGGATTCAGCGACGCGGAGGACCTCGCCGACGAGGTGATCAACCGCGTGATGAAGAAGCTGCCGGAGATCAGAGACACGTATGTGGGCGAGCCCGTGCGGTATTTTCATGGTGTGTTGCGTTACATCATTCGCGAAACTGGACGACGCAAGGAAGTGGCGGTCGAAGAAGTACCGGTGTTTTCCACAGAGGTCGGTGCTCACAGCGACGAGTACGATTGTTTATTGAAATGCCTCCGTTTTTTGCCGGGGGAGAAGCGCGATCTGATTCTGGACTATTACATCTACGACGGTCGTGACAAAATTACGCAACACCAGCACATGGCAAGCGAGCTTGGGATTACGGAAGGAGCTTTAAGGGGCCGGGCGCATCACGTTCGCGCGAACCTTGAAAAATGTATTCAGCAGTGTATCGAACGTATGCGGGCAAACGAAAAGTAGTTTTGAAGTCATTACCTGTAGGCGGTCCTTCAGCCGCGGGGGGTTCTCATCATAGATCACACAGAAAAAACTGAGCTACGGGACTATCTACTCGGCCGTCTCCCCGAAGAAGAGGAGGAGCGAGTGGAAATTAGACTCCTGAGTGACCCCGGCTTCGGAGAAGAGTTTGACATTGTGGTTGATGAAATAACGGATCAATACCTCGCAAATAAAATTCAGGGTGAAGAACGTGAGCGCGTCGAGAACTATTTTTTCAAATCATCGCAGCGGCGCGACAAGCTGAAATATGCCGCCGCTCTTAGTACGTATCAGTCGCAACAACCCCGTCGCAGGCCATGGTGGATGTCACCTCAATTCCGCATAGCTGCGTCAGTAATTCTTGTTGCCGCAGTTGTCCTCGGGTTACGCCAGTTTCTGCGTCAATCTCCAGGAAACGATGGCATGCTGGCACTTCAGGCAGCTTATCGTGACCAACGACCACTCGAGGCGCGTATCGTCGGCTTGAACTACGCTCCTGCTGTATCCCTACGAGGTGCGCCAAAGGTTGATTATGTTCAACGCGATCGTGCCGCGAGCCTGATACAGAATGCGGCAAACGAAAATCGCAACGCTACGTCACTCCACCAGCTGGGCCAGCTCTATCTCACCGACCGGCAGTTTGACAAAGCTATCGATCAATTCGAAGCGGCATTGGCGTTGTCTCCTCAGGACGCCCGGATCCACAGCGATCTCGGCACCGCGCTGCTGGAAAAAGGTAGAACTCAACTTACAGATTCCGATCGGGGCAAGGCAGTTGAGTTATTCGGGAAGAGCCTGACCCATCTGACGAAGGCGGTCGATCTCGACAATTCGCGCCTTGAAGCACTCTTCAACCGGGCACTGCTCTATGGCTATCTCGGATTACCAGAGAAAGCAGAACAGGATTGGCGCCAGTATCTCGACAGAGATGCTAATTCGCAGTGGTCAAATGAAGCGCGCGATCGTCTCAAGTCGATTGAAGAGACGCGGAAGAAAACCTCGCAAACGCCAAACGAGATTTTTGACGAGTTCCTGAATCATTGGAACTCGGGCGACAGAGCGTCAGCGTGGACGGTGGTCCGTGATAACCAGCACCGAAGCGGTAACACGGTCGTCGATCGTCTGTTGGATGAGTATGTGGATCGTGAAAGCAGGATCAGTCAGCACGCCACTCCACAGCACCCGCTGGTTGAGGTTGCCGCCATGTACGCGGAGAGGGCAGGCGATCGATTCTATTCGGACGTGTATGAGTCTTACCGGTCAGCTAATCCCAGCCAAATCGTTGCGGCCAAAGAGGCACGTGACTTAATGAGGGCGAGCCATGCCGTCTGGCCTTTGAATGCGGCCGAGAATCTGCGCCTTTTTAGTGAGGCTAAACGGTCGTTTGAGATTGCCGGCGACGTTCCGAATGCAATGCTTGCCGAGTATTGGATCAGCTTTTCTATCTACTACCATAAAAATTACGATGATGGTCTCCGGCATCTCGAACCACTAATTACACAGTCTTTGCTGAAGAATTATCACTGGCTTACGGCTCGCTGCCTTTACCTGCGATCGAGTTTCGAATTCGCTTTGAATCAACACTCGAAGGCGATCGCGTCGGCGCGTGAGGGTGTCAAACTGGCCGAGGAAACGGGCGATTCGGTAGGGTTAGTGAATGTCGTCGGTGCGCTGATTTGGTATTACCGTTACGTGGGAAATTACAACAAGGCCTTCGCTCAGATTCAGCGTGTTTTACCCGTTTTCGCTTCTCTGTCTCTCGATCCCATTCAGAGTTCACGACACTACGCCTTTGCCGCGTCTACCTTGGCCGCAGTTGGTTTTTACGACGCCGCTGCGGACTATCAGGAAGAAGCGATGCGTATTAGAGCGCGAGCCGGCGTTGAAGATCGCACACCCGACCAGCACGCATTTCTCGGAGCGATCAATGGCAAACGCGGCCGATACGAAGACGCGTTGCAAAATGTAAACAAGTCGGTAGAAGTGGCCTCTGCGACCGGTCGCCAAAGTGTGGTGGCTTACGCTCTACTGGAAAAAGCGAACGTTTATCGCGCGATGGGAGATTGCGGAAAAGCGATCGATAACTACTCGCATTCTATCGAACTTTATAACGAGTTGAAGTTGCCCACGCATGTCTACCTCGCCCGCAAGGGCTTGCTTCTTTGTTACATCTCACAAAACGATGCTGCTCGAGCTGAACAGGAAATCGCGACGATCCTTCCTCTGATCGAGGAATACCGCCAGCAGATCAATGAGGAAAGCAATCGCAACACATTTTTTGAGACCGAGCAGACCGTATACGACACCGTCATCGACTTCGAAGCTTCGCGGATGAACAAGCCGGAACTGGCCCTACAGTATCTGCAGGATTCCCGCGGGCGCTCATTGCTTGATCTGCTAAAAAAAGAGGCCCGGGCCGTTCCCGATGCTCTAGATCCGGAGATTGTTTTTCGTTCAGTTACGCAACCCGCATCGGTGGAAGAGATAAAGGAAAAACTTCCCGAACACGCGCAGCTCGTGCAGTACGCGGTCCTTGAAGACAAGGTTCTGATTTGGGTGATCTCCAGGCATGAGATTATGCTCAAACAGTCGAACGTGTCGCGCCGCGTTTTGAACGATACTATTCAGCGTTATCTCGCGGCGATTTCCAAGCCGTCAGATGATCGAGAGCCGGAGACAGCACTCGCAAAGCAGCTTTATGAATTGCTGATTCAACCGATAGAAACGCTCTTAGACAATAAGCGGCTCATCTGTGTTATTCCCGATAAAAACCTTGGCTATATTCCCTTTGCTGCGCTAATATCTCCCACCTCTCAGAAGTATTTAATTGAAGACTACGTCTTAACGACCTCGCAAAGCCCGAGCGTCTTTTTGAACGGTTCGCACAACGCAACTCAGAAGGCGCGCGGCAAAGAGGAACGATTGTTGGCTGTCGGAAATCCACGATTTGATCGCGCGGCTTTTCCGGACCTCGAAGATTTACCGAATGCAAAAAAAGAAGCCCAGGAGATTGCTTCAAACTACGACGACAATTTCCAACTGCTGGAGGAAGATGCCACCGCGGCAGCCGTTAGGCGGGAATTGCCCAGATCAGATGTTGTACACCTCGCGCTTCATTCGGTTCTCGATAACGATTTACCGTTAAACTCGCGTCTCTTACTCTCAAAAAGTGGATCTCAATCGGACCTTCATGCGTATGAAATTCACCGGCTCGGCCTTGAGCGTACGCGCCTCGTAGTTCTCTCGTCATGCCAGACGGGCGCGGAACGTTACTATGACGGTGAAGGAATGGCGAGTCTGGCCCGTGCCTTTATCGGCGCTGGCGTTCCCCTAGTGGTTGCGAGTCTCTGGCCGGTTGATTCCGCAGCTACCGAGAAATTGATGGTTCGTTTTCACAAAGAACGGCGGCACAACAGCAGTGCGCTGGCTCTGGCAAACGCGCAACGAGCAATGCTCAACGATTCCCAAAACCGTTTCCAACGTCCTTACTACTGGGCCGCATTCAGTTTGAATGGCGGCTACGCTCAGTTCTAGTTACCAAGCCTAAACCGCACAAGACCACTTGTGCCTAAATCCAATAAGGAACGAACAAAACCTCTCACTGGCTAAAACGTTTTCGTTGTTACAGGCATAGACATTGAAACGAATGCAAATGTTTCATTGGCGCAATTGAAGAAAGGAGACGTTATGTCGGCAACAATAGTGTTTCGAGGATTGATGGCATTTCACATGATGAACGATGTGATGGAGATCGGATTTTTGCAGGATGGAAGATCCGGCCACGTTCCTCGAATAATCACGACGAAAGACGGTGTCATCAGCTCGATCCTGGATTTGCGTACCGTGGACGACTTTGGCGAGGTTCGCGATTGGGAAATCAACGTTACCAACCCGCTTCAGGATAAGGCTACAAAGTTTGAGCAAGGTGAGTTCAATCGTCCCACCCATCCTCACGCAAGGGATTTCCGGTGGATCGTGGATCTTGAAGGTCGTGATCTACACAACAGAGACCTTACCAGCGAGATCGACACGCGAAGAATTCCGCTCGTTTTGAGGGTGCCTCACGGAGAATTTTATACGCGGCTGCTAACAAAACCCCTAATGCGCAAAAGTGTTCATGCCCCGGGCGACGATGATGTGTTTTATGGCATGGCCGCCGAGGTCATCGGTTGTGATATTGCGTTCAACATCGGCAAGTTGCGATTGAAAGCCGGGAACTCGGTCGTGTTGGACCTGGAAGAGGGTGTAGAGGACGGAGTGATCTATGAATTCTCAAATGCTCCGCCGGACGTTCCGAAGGAAAACCCACATCCGAATGGAGGACATTTTCATATGTACTACCACGAGCTTTTCAGAGCGCATCATCCTCCAGAGCAGTTTGATTTTGTTCCTGAAGACGACTCAAGCCCAGCTCCGGATCCGGCTACGTGCGGGGGCTCGTATTTTGGTAAACGAAGTGATGGAATATAGGAGAGACGGCTTTCCACACACTGTTTGTTGAATCCAGTCAGTACCAACCTCCTGCGTTTACGCTACGCGGCTGGTACTGACCTCTCCTCAGCATCGGAGGCGATAGCATGACAAGCAACAAGGATGAACACGCTGGAGATTTTAAGCGGCGCATTCCGCAACTGAAAGAAATTGATGACTCAAAGAGTGGCCGATTTCCCACGCGTTCCGCGGCTCAATGGGTACCCGGCGTCGTAGAAGTCGAGTTTCGCTCGTCCTCCGATTTCCGGCTTACCGATCAAGAGCTGTTACAGCAAGACGACAGAAACGAGCTCCCGAAGCAAGCGTCCAAGGAGCTGGCGGAGCGTTTAATGCGGAATAAGATCGTTGCCTGGCAGCCTTCGTTCGCGGTCGTATACCCTTGGACCAGAGAGTCGAAAGAAGATGCTCTGAAGTCGTTCCGAGCACTCGGTCGCGATAAGTTTGTCACTTTCCGCTTTTCTGATGATGCCGACGTTTCCGCTGTCGCGAAAGAATTAGAGTCGTTGCCGGAGATCGTTCACGCAAGTCCGGTTGCCGAGCTTGCCCCACCGTCAACGCAGATTGATGACGAGCTTCTGGGAACGAGTGATCAGATCGTCCGGTTTGCCGGAGGGGTCGAAAACCAGTGGTACGCTATACGTTGCAAGTTACCTGAGGCACTCGAGAGAGCCCGAGGGAGAGATGTTATCATCGCAGACATCGACTGGGGATTTAGTGAACATCATTCCGACTACGCCCCTTTCATCGAAAAGAGAAAGAACATCTTTAGACCCAACGGCACCATTTCGGAAGGAGCTTCATCAGATCACGGTAGCGCCGTGCTGGGGCTGGCCGGAGCACGAGCGGATGGCGAAGGCATGGTTGGTTTTGCGCCCGAATCGATTCTTTGGGCCATTCAGGCAGGACGTGATGAGATAGTCAACCGAGCTAACTGGATCGAGGCTCTGGACTTCGTGCGAACTGAGCCTGCGACACAGCGAAAAGTGATTATTCTCGAAATTCAAACAAAAACGGGAGGAAACATCGAAGCCATCGATACCATCCGGAAGGCAATAATCGATGCAATTGACGCGAACATCGTGGTGTGTGTGCCAGCGGGGAATTCTACGAGAGGAGACGCCGGCCGCAATGATAACAACATTCCTATTCCACCCACTGGTTCCGTTTTGGTCGGCGCCACAAGATTTGGTGAGTTAGATAACGAAGTGTGTAGCAAATCCGGTGCGCGTATTGTGGTTTACGCTCCGGGTGACAAGGATCATGATGTTACGTGCAGCATCGACGACGGTACCTACAGGAATAAATTCGGAGGAAGTTCTGGAGCCGTTGCGAAGGTGGCCGGCGCTGTGGCACTGATGCTTGAACTCAACCCGTATCTAACCCCTGTGCAAGTGCGAGAGATTCTGGCTCACTCTCAAATTCCTGTCGTCAAATCAGGCGCTTGGGTAGGTCGTTTGCTCGATTGTGCGGACGCCTTAAACGAGGTAAGTCCGCTATAACGGACCGGTTGTCAACGTTTATTCTCGGTAAATAAATACTCCGACCGTGCTTTTGACGAAGCACTCTCCTCTGTTATAGCCTCTCTCGCAATTCAGCCTGCACGTTTGTTTGTCGTTCCTGACTGCAGGACTTAATCGAGTATCTGTGGCACTTAAGACAATCGCTCTCGGATCGGATCGCGCGGCAAAAATCATGGCGGTGCGTGCGAGCGTCGCACGTATCGCCACCGTTGACCCTTCCTGGGCCAATGTCAACGTCGTGGCACGGCGAGTCGAAACCAGCGTTCCGGCGATGCCATTAACAGATTGGCAACTGATGCAAGGTGCGCGCGAACGAGCGTTGGGAGCGCGAGAATCTTTAAGAATTCGGCGTCTCGAAGCAGACATTTATGTCGGACTCGAAGGCGGCTTTCATTCCATCTCCATTGAAGGTGAATGGCATACCTTTCTGCGCGGGTGGGCTTACGCCACGGACGGACATCAAGGCGTCTTTGGGGCGGCTCCGTCGATTTCAGTTCCACCAAATATCGTTAAAAGGGTGGTCGAAGGCCGCCGTGAATTAGGGACAGTGATCGACGACGTGACTGGAGAACGCGACGTCCGAAGCAAACAGGGAGCATGGGGCGTTTTGTCGCGCGATCTTGTAACGCGTTCTCTGAGTTTTGAACTTGCGCTGATTGCGGCTTTCGCGCCGTTTTATAATCCCAAACTTTACAACCAATAGACAACGCATGGACGAACGGGTAGCACAAGTGAATCACGACGAACTGCCACAGAACTCGCGACCGAACGCCGGTTGGGTGGAAGTGATCGCGGGATCGATGTTCTCAGGAAAATCCGAGGAATTGATCCGGCGTCTGCGCCGCGCAAAGATCGCACGCCAGAAAGTGCAGGTCTTTAAACCCGAACTCGACTCGCGCTTTTCCGAAAACCAGATTGTTTCTCATTCCGAAATGCGTCATGACTCAGCCAACAGTCGCTCGGCAGCCGACATACTCGCTAAGGTCGATCCTGACACGGAAGTGGTGGGAATTGATGAGGGACAGTTCTTCGATAACGAACTCGTGAACGTTGCTAACACACTCGCAGGGCGAGGTGTTCGCGTCATCATCGCCGGTCTCGACCAGGATTACCTGGGAAAACCGTGGGAACCAATGCCACAGCTTCTTGCCATCGCCGAATACATCACCAAAACTCATGCCATCTGCATGAAGTGTGGCCAACCAGCCAACTATTCACAGCGCACGTTTGAATCCGAAGAGCGTGTGGCGGTTGGCGCTGCTGACAAATATGAAGCGCGTTGCCGCATGTGCTTTGTTCCGCACGCCGATGCACCGACAGGGTATCCGGACTAAACCCTGGTGAGCTTCTTGGCAACGAAATCCGGTCCCGCCTCGTCTCACCGCGCAAGTATTCTTCATAATTTCGTTCCTCAAGTCTCCCTGCGGTTCGAGCGTTGTCTCCCCGGTAGTCCATTTCGCTAAACGCGGCTTGCGCTGTTCTCTATTCCAGCCGGGCTGTCTTCAGGAGTACGTCAATGAACCCTAAGCACCTAACCACAATTGCGTTTTTCTGTCTCCTCATTGCTTTAGCTGTTGGAGTGGTCATCAAAACGGTGGCCCAAAACCCATCAACGACTGGGCAGGCTGCCCCACCCAGTTTGTCCGACTACCGTCTCTCCGGTCCCTACACTCACGAGAACCTGACCGTCTTTCTCGTGCATGGAAAAGACTTGACCGCCAAAACGTTCATCACCCTTCAGGAAGCGCTCGAGCAAAACAAGGTAAAGGTTTATGAAACGAAAGACGTAAACCAGCTTGCGATCAGAAACCTCGGCGATCAGGAAATCTACGTTCAGGCCGGTGACATCGTGCGGGGCGGAGATCAGGATCGAATGATCTCAATCGACTTTATTGTCCCACCAAAGTCGGGCCGCATGCCTATCGCGGCGTTTTGCGTCGAATCAGGACGGTGGAACAAGAGAGGAAACGAGGAATCTGCGTCGTTCAGTAGCTCGGAGAATATGATTGCAACGAAAGATCTCAAACTTGCGGCGAAACGCGAGCAGTCTCAGTCCTCCGTTTGGAAGAATGTCAGCCTCGCGCAGGAGAAGCTGGGTCGCAACGTTGGCGGCAGCGTGCAGGCGTCCGCATCGGCATCGAGCCTCGAGCTGTCCGTTGAACACGCAAAAGTGAAGGAAACGACGGCAGCGTACATCAAAGCGTTTTCCGGAATACTGCACGACAAGCGGGATGTGATTGGTTATGTTTTTGCGATTAACGGGCAGGTCAATAGCGCTGACGTTTACGCATCGCGCGCGCTGTTCGCGAAGCTCTGGCCCAAGCTGCTAAAGGCGACGGCAGTGGAAGCGGTTGCCGAATTGAAGAAAGACGTCCAGGCGCAGCCGGTGGCGAGTGAGATTGTTTATACGTTTCTAGCCGAGTCAGAAAAGGCCACTGCGGCGTCTAGACAAATTTCACCACGTGTGAAAATGGTGACGAGAGAAGACGAAAAGAATATTTTCTTTGAAACTCAGGACAGCGCCGCAAACGACGGCTGGGTACACCGAAACTACATTCGCAAGCAATAGCGCCAAACCAAAGGCGAGCGACTGTTCACTAGGTCGCTCGCCGTTGCTTTAGGGGTGAGGGGTTTAAGGTCGCGCGTGGGGTGTTTTTGTAAATGCGACGCTTCTAATGGTTTATGACTTTTCCAGACCAAACATTTCAGAAATATTTTTCGATACCTGGTAAGTGAGGACTTACTCGTTTACGCGTACGTAGTAATTCTCGATCGAGGCGGAGCCAGCGTGAACCTCCACGGCGCAAGGCCGTGGCATCCGCAGAACTTAATTCTTAGGCGAGGGTAGGAGCGAGCGTGAACCTCCACGGCGCAAGGCCGTGGCATCCGCAGAACTTAATTCTTAGGC
>DAIOGT010000008.1:52041-55154 GCA_036745095.1 Pyrinomonadaceae bacterium | reverse complement strand
GGCAAACGACGCGCGTGCGGCTGTAGATACTGGCCGATCGTCATGATGTCGCACGAGACTTTGCGCAGGTCGCGCATGAGCTCGACGACTTCATCGAACGTCTCGCCGAGACCGACCATGATGCCACTCTTAGTCAACATGCCGCGGTTTTCGCGATCACGTCTTGTCGCCGCACGCTGCAGAAGGGTCAACGACTGCTCGTAAATCGCGTCGGGCCTGACGCGCCGGTAGAGCCGCGCAATCGTCTCCGTGTTGTGATTGAGCACGTCCGGCTCTGCGTCGAGCACGGTGTTGAGTGCTGCTTCGTCGCCGTTGAAATCCGGAATCAGCACTTCGATCTTGCACTCGGGATTCAGGGCACGTACCTGTCGAATCGTCTCGGCCCAGTGTGCGGCGCCGCCATCAGGCAGATCGTCCCGATTCACGGACGTGATAACTGCGTGAGCGAGATTCAAATGATTCACAGCTTCCGCGACGTGACGCGGCTCTTCAGCATCGAGCGCGCCCGGCAGGCCTTTACCGACCGCGCAGAACCCGCAATGACGCGTGCAGATGTCGCCGCCCAGCATGAACGTCGCGGTGCGATCGGACCAACACTCAAAAATGTTGGGACAACGGGCTTCCTGGCAGACGGTGTGCAGGTTAAGTCCTTCAATCAGTTGCAGCACCTGGTTCTGCGCCGTTGGGTCGCCGAGACGAATGCGCAGCCATTGGGGCTTGGGTTCACGGACCTTCTGAAGGTTGCTGATTACTCTGAGTTCGCGGGCCAATTAATTACCTCTGTCACAATTTTACGGATTGATTACGGATTTTAACAGTTCGGGGTCGATGTTGCCGCCGGACAGGACAACGCCGACACGTTTCACATCCGAGGGAAGTTTGCCGAACATCACGGCAGCGGCCGCAGTCGCGCCCGAGGTTTCGACGAGTATTTTCATGCGGAATAGCAGGAATTGCAGTGTGGCGATGATCTCTTCATCGGTGACTGTCAGCACGTCTTCGGCGAGTTGCTGCACGATCGGAAACGTGAGCTTGCCCGGGATCTGCACGCGCAGACCGTCCGCAATTGTTGAGGGCGGCGGAATTGAGACTCGCTCACCTTTGCGAAGCGACTGGCGCGTGTCGTCGGCCGTGTCAGGCTCAACTGGGTAACAGCGAATCCTCGGGTTCAGTGCCTTCGCCGCGCTCGCCACACCCGCAAACAAGCCACCGCCGCTGCACGGGGCGAGCACACAATCAAGGTCCGGCACTTCCTCCAACAACTCGAGACCACACGTTCCCTGCCCTGCAAGTATCAAGTAGTCGTCGTACGGCGGGACCATGATCAGACGTTCGCGTTCGGCAAGATCGAGTGCGAAAGCTTCGCGATCCTGTTTGTGGCGATCGTAGAACACGATCTCCGCACCATACCCGCGCGTCGCCGCGACTTTCGCGGCCGGTGCATCTTCCGGCATTGCGACGAGCACGCGCACGCCGGCTTCACGACCCGCAAGCGCCACCGCTTGTGCATGATTCCCGGATGAGAATGCAACGATGCCCTGCTGCCTTTCCTCTGCCGTGAGTGACTGGATCTTGTTGGTGGCGCCGCGAATCTTGAAGGCGCCTGCGCGTTGGAAGTTTTCACACTTGAAAAAGACTTCCTTGCCCACAGCTTCGTTGAACTGGCGCGACGTCAATACCGGTGTGCGGTGAATGCGAGATGCAATTCGGCCGCGTGCTTCGTTAATCAGTTCGATAGTCAGCATATTAGGCCACGGATAAACACGGAATAGATGGGTAAGAAAAGATGTTCGAGAAGTGAGTGGCGATTCGATCTTCGACCGCACTCAGTTCTGTTTCATGGCCCAGTAAGACTTCCATGGAAGTTACCGGTTCGCCTTCGCACGCGATTATCAGATCGAAGTAACTCAGATCGGTATTCACGTTGAGCGCGAAGCCGTGTGTGGTGACCCAGCGCGCGATGTGTACGCCGATCGCGGCTATCTTCCCGCGCTCGGTGTGGACGCCCGTCAGCCCCTCAATGCGAAATGCCTCGATGCCAAAGTCTGACAGCGCGCGAATCAGGACTTCTTCCAGATCTCGTACGTAACGATGAACGTCTTCGCGGTCGGGGCTCAGGTTTATGATCGGATAACCGACGACCTGGCCCAGACCGTGATAGGTCACTTTTCCGCCGCGGTTTGTCTCAAACATCGTCACGTTGCGCGCGCTTAGCTCCGCCTCGTTCAGCAGGACTGAGGAACTGTCGCCACGGCGGCCAATCGTGAGCGTATGTGGGTGCTCGAGCAGGAGGAGCGTGTCCGGCTGGACGCCGGTTTTTACTGCGAGTTCGGTCTTTTTCTGGATTGTGAGGGCCGATTCGTAGTCGACTAGCCCCAATCGTTGGACCAAAAGCTTTCTTTCTTTAGTCATACAACCCGATCATGGTCTTTTGGCGTCATTCTAGCAGCCGCCTCGGTCTTTGGTACAATCTCCCCCAAAGCACGACACACTGACAGCTGAAGAGGAGAGACAACACTTTGAAACGCATCGCATTCACATTACTCGCCGCATTTTTTCTGATTCCCTCTTCCGCATTCAGTCAAACGCGCAGCCGAGCAACCAGACCGCGAGCAGGCACAACGCAGGCGCAGCAAGCTCAACGCGTTTCGCAGGTACGTACGCAGGGAGCGACGCGTGTCGGCGAACAGATCAAGCATTTGACGCGGTTTATTTACTTGTTGGGCGGCGTTAACAGTGGCATCGCCGCAGTTGATGAAGCGGCGAAGAGAAACGAAGCGTCACCGGCAGTGCTGCAAAAGAACCAGCAGAGCAAAGCGACAGTCAAGTCGAGCATCACGGGTTTTCGGGAAACTCTCGATAGGTTAGAAATCGATTTCCGCACCGCGCCGGAGCTCCAACCGTTCTATATCAAGCTCGCAGGTGTTGCTGCTGGCGCCGCGACGGCGGAAGAGCAGGCGAACGCGAACCAGTTTGACACTGCCGGGCGCACGCTGCTCGGCGTTGTCAATCGATTGACTGACGTGCTCGTGATAATGCGGCAGTAGCCCACAAACGGCACAAAAGAATAAAAGCCACAAAAGAGCACAAAAACACTCAGTGGTAAACCAGTC
>DAIOGT010000008.1:11735-51941 GCA_036745095.1 Pyrinomonadaceae bacterium | reverse complement strand
CACAAAAGAATAAAAGCCACAAAAGAGCACAAAAACACTCAGTGGTAAACCAGTCGGAATCGCGGAATTACCATGCCGCTGTGCGTAGCGTTCTGATCCGCGATCGTTTCGCACCTCTGCGGCTGTTTAAGTCTGCTGTTTGTGCTTTTTGCGGCTTTGGTTTTGTGCCTTTTTGTGGCTAGTCTTGCTTCTTAGCGTAGTAACCCTGGCGGGCGCGGACGCGCACATCGTTGCGGACCGGTACAGAAACTTGTATGCGCCGGAAGGCCCCGGCGGGAACCTTTTCCGAATCGGCGTAATACTGCAGCAGGTACTGTCCTCGTAACTCCGCTGCTACTTGTCGAAAAACCCTTTCGAGATCCTTGTCTGAATCGGGAACGAAAGCGGTGCCTCCAGTTGCCTCTGCGATTGCTTCCATTCCTCTCTCAGCACGCATCGCAATCTGATTTAGTTTTATCGAAGGACCACCCGGATTCACGGAATAAAAGATCGCATCCGCTTGCTGCACAGATTTTTGCACTCCAGCAACAGCCCGCTGGTGTGCTTGTTGCAGACCAGTCCGAGTCCCCGAATTTCCCTGTCCACTTTGCGACGCGTTGTAATCTGCGATCGCGAGGCCGCGGGTCACGTTACTGAAATTATCATCACCGTCTGAAAGCACCACGATCACGCGGCGAAAATTGCTCGGTGCGTTGTCCGTAAGATACTTCGCTGCTGCTTCAACAGCGTCATAGAACGCGGTTGGTACGTTCGCTACCGGTTGCGGAATCGTCAACATCTTCGCCGTTGACGCCTCCGCGGAAGCAAGCGGTTGGAGCATCGTCGGCGCGCCTTTAATAGTGAAGATAGCGGCTCTGTCAGATGGCTTCATCACGAGCTTCAAAAACGTCGCCGCCGCATTCTGTTGCGAAGCAAAGAAACCCTGCCCGCCGACACTGCTCGAGACGTCAAACAGCAATGCTATCGCCAAAGGTACCTGCTCCGGATCCCCGATGGCGGAGATCTCCTGCGACTTTCCTTCTTCTTCCAAACGAAAGTCAGCGACCTTCAAACCCTGGACCGCCTGGCCCTGCTGGTCCGTAACAGACACCGGCACCATCACGAGGTTTGAGCTCGTGCGAATGACGTCGGTAATCACTTCCGGCTCGACGGGCTTTGGCGTTGGTGTTGGTTTGGCTTTCCACGGCGCGGGTGGAGGTGGCAAGTCTTTAACAGATTGCGCAAGCGTGGTTGGTGTAGACAGAAAAAGAGCCAGCAGTCCCAGGAGGATTGCCGGCCCCAAAAGTTTTTTCTCAACCCGCAGAATCATCTTTGACACCCTTTGAGCCTGTGTCATGCCGCCAAGTTTGCTGGCCTGCATGCCTACCTATCCTACCGCTTTTTTGACGGCATGATCCATGACTCTTTTGGTGCCACCAGACATCCGCGGAGTTGCACGTTCGCGCAACTCCGCGCTGCCCACATTAGTTACCGGAACCCGAAGTACCCGGATTCATGGTCGGCGTCGGCGACGTGAGTCCCTTGTTGACGAGCAACTTGACTTCAACACGTCGATTCTGTGCGCGACCTTCACGCGATGTGTTCTCCGCAATTGGATTCAGTTCACCGTAGCCAAATGGCGTAACGATTCTGCGCAGCGGAATGTTGTGGTTCTCAACGAGGTAACGAATCACCGCATCAGCACGACGCTGGCTGAGCGCGCGATTCAGATTGATGCTGCCACGCGAATCCGCGAAGCCCTGAACCTCAAGCACATAGCCCTTCGCGTTCATAGCCTTGCTGGCGATGTCGTCCAACGTTGTCTTCGCATCTGGTGAAAGCACTGCACTGCCTGATTTGAAGTTCACTGCGGCAGTCTGCTGTGGTGCGTAATCATCGAGAGCTGAGATGCGCTCGTTGGTTGCGTTCACACCGGCGACAGCCGCGTCGGCAGTTGCCTGTGCAGCTTTCGCACCGCCTCGTGCCGCGTTCGAAACAGCCGCCAGCTCTTCCAATTGGCCGGACAGCCGTTGCGCATTCGCTTCAACCTGGCTCAGTTTGTTTTCGGTGTCAGACGCTCTCTCTTCGAGCGGCGCAGCGCGCGACTCGACGGCGCGGGCAACGCGCATGTCTGATTCGTTGAACCGGATCTTCTCCGCGTCTAACTCACCGGTAGCATTGCCACGTCCTTCAATTTCAACATTGAGACCGCGGAGGATGCTGGTCTGTGCGTAGTTCGTGCCGCCTCGCAGGAAGCCGCCTTTCGTCTTCACACTGGTCCTGTCGTTCAGACGTACAACCGTGTCCACGCCATTCATGTCGCGGACGGTGAATGTGTCGGAATCACGCCGGGTGACTACGCCTTTGAGCTTCAGTTTCTGACCGCTTGCAACGGTGCGCGAGCCAGCCGGGTTGGTCGTGTCCTGGGCCAGTAATGGGGAGGCTGAGAAGACTAATAGGCAGGTGATAAGCACTGCCGGGGAAAACATTTTATGTTTAGTGAATACCATCGATTTATCTCCTTAAACTTGTGACTTAGTTAACGCGCTCTTTGAACGCGCGTCTTCTTCAACTAACTATGGCGAGTAGATTCTCCCGCCTCCCGCTCCTTCGTAAATTTTGCGGATGACATCTCTTAGTCCTTCGCCAAAGTTAAGTCAATAGCCTTCGGATTTCTTCATCGAATCACCACTTTATCGCAATAACAGGGGCCATAGATCTTCACGGATCTGTGCGTGATCTGTGGCTAAACAGAGAAATCACCTCCTTCAAGCTGCTCTTTGATGAACGCCAAAAATCGTTCTGCGTCCGAGCCATCGATGACGCGATGGTCGAAGCTGAGGGCGAAATAGGCCATCCAGCGAATGCCGATAAAGTCGTCGCCGTCGGGCGTCGTCATCACCTTCGCACGCTTTTCAATTTTCCCGACACCCAGTATCGCGAGCTGCGGTTGATTGATGATCGGAGTGCCGAAGAGCCCGCCAAACCCGCCTGGATTTGTGATCGTAAACGTGCCGCCCGTTACTTCGTCAGGCTTTAACTGCTTCGTCCGCGCGCGGTCTGCCAGATCGTTTGCAGCGCGAGCGAGCCCCGAAATGCTCAGGTCGTCGGCGCGTTTGATTACGGGAACAATCAAACCCCAATCTAGCGCGACAGCCATGCCGAGGTTGATGTCCTGCTTGTAAATGATCTGATCGCCGTTTACCTGCGCGTTAAAGATTGGAAACTTTCGCAAACCTTTGTTCACAGCTTCGAAAATAAACGGCATGAACGTGAGCTTGGTCCCGGTTCGTTCGTAGAACTCGTCGCGGTGCTGATCGCGCAGTCGCGCGATACGCGTCATGTCGATCTCGTAAACAGTCGTGACGTGCGCTGAAGTGCGACGCGATAGGACCATGTGCTCCGCGATCTTCTTACGCATGACCGTCATCTGCTCGACGCGATCACCGAGTTGCGGTTTCGGAGGCGGAGGCGCGACGATCTCCCGCGGCGGTGCTGCAGGCGCGGGCGCAACACGCTCGGCTGGTGGTTGAGCTGCTGGGGCTGCGGCAGTTCCGGATTCGATGAAGCTGAGAATGTCGTTCTTCGTTACACGTCCACTTAGACCAGTGCCTTCGAGTTGCGAAATGTCGACGCCGTGCTCCTGTGCGATCTTGCGTACGAGTGGACTCGACTTGGTCCGTCGGAGTTCCTCCGCGGTTGCGGCACTGCCGTCTTGTTTTTCTGCGGTCGGCGCCGGCGGTGCGGGCGATTTCGCCTGAACTGGTGGCGGCGCTGGTGTTGGGGTCGGTGGCGTAGCAGGAGCCGGTGGCGGTGGCGGTGGCGCGGTTTGTTGTGGCGCTGGCGGGGGTGCTGGAGCCGGTGGCGGTGGCGGCGCAGGTGCAGGAGTTTCGGCTTTCGCCGGTGCTTCTGTCGTGGCTGACGCCTGGCCACCGTCAAGGACAGCGACGACAGTGTTCACTTCGACCGTGTCACCCTCTTTGAATCTGACTTCGGTTAACGTTCCGGCAGCAGGCGATGGAATCTCTGCGTCAACTTTGTCCGTTGAGATTTCAAACAGCGGCTCGTCGCGCTCGACACGTTCTCCAACGTTCTTCAACCACTTTGTTATCGTTCCCTCCGCGATGGACTCACCCATCTGCGGCATCACCACTTCAGTGCTCATCTGTTCTCCAACTTTTGATCAATAGGCCGCCAACTTTCGCGCTGCATCCACTACGTCTTTCGTTTGCGGCAGGTAATAATCTTCCAACGGCGGCGAATACGGCACCGGCGTATCAATCGACGCAACGCGAATTACCGGAGCGTCAAGCCATTCAAACGCCTCTTCAGCAATGAGCGCCGTGATCTCACCACCAATGCCTCCGGTTCGCGAGGCTTCGTGAAGCACGATTGCTTTGTTTGTTTTCTTCACGCTTCCAAGTATGGCCGGCTTATCGAGCGGCGCGAGAGTTCTCAAGTCGATTACTTCGACGTCTAACCCTTCCTTCTCGAGCTCTTCGGCAGCATCGAGCGCCGTCAGGACCATCGCGCCAAATGTAATGATCGATAAATCTCTGCCGGCGCGTGCTACGCGTGCTTTCCCGATCTCGACGATGTAGTCGTCTGACGGCAATTCCTCGCGCAGACGCGGCAGGCGATAGAGCTTTTTGTGCTCGAAAAACAGCACCGGATCGGGATCGCGGATCGCCGCCTTAATCAGGCCCTTAGCGTCATAAGCCGTCGATGGCTCCACGATTTTTAGTCCCGCCGTGTTCAGGAAAAACGCCTCTGCGTTCAGCGAATGAAACGGCCCGGAACGGACTCCCGATCCACATGGACCACGAAACACCGCCGGGATTGCAGCACCCCAGCGATAACGACACTTCGCCGCGTAGTTCGTCAGCAGATCGAAACCCGCCGAAATAAAATCGATAAACTGAAACTCCGCAACCGGACGCATACCCATCAGCGCTGCACCACACGCCGCTCCAACGATTGCGCCTTCCGAGATCGGAGTATCGATCACGCGTTCTTTGCCAAACTGATCGATTAACCCATCCGTGACCTTGAATGCTCCACCGTATGCGCCAACGTCTTCGCCGATCACAAACACAGTTGGATCGCGTTCCATCTCTTCCCAAATTCCCTGGCGGATGGCTTCGACGAGCGTGGCCTGGCCGCCACGTTCGGGCCGTGCGGATTTGTGTTCTTTTCTGACGGCGGTCGACATCACCCCTCCAGGACCTTTGGTCTAAACGCCGGCGGCACGACGTTGTTATCGAAAACTCCATACGCCGCCTGTTCCGCTTCGGGCATCGGTGACGATTCGGCCCAGGCGCAATCCTCGTCAATCTCTTTCAAGACACGAGCATCGATCTCTTCAAGCTTCTCTTTCGTCGCGATGTTGTGTTCGAGCAAATAACGCTCGTAACGATCGAGGGGGTCGTTATGCTTCTCCCACCACTCGATCTCGTCTGACGGAATGTAACGCTGATCGTCATGTTCAGCGTGTCCTTTGCGGCGATAGGTCTTGGCTTCGATCAAAACCGCGCCGCCACCGCGCCGCGCGTGATCCGCTGCCTGTTTCGTCACTTCATAACACGCCACCACATCGTTGCCGTCAACGATGTGCGCTGGAATACCGTAACCCGCCGCCTTCTCAGCAAGATCGCGCACTGCTGTTTGCAGGCGCGTCGGAGTTGAGTAAGCGTAGTGATTGTGTTCGGCGACAACTATCAGCGGCAATCGCTGCACAGCGGCGAAGTTGAGCCCTTCGTGAAAAGCGCCGGTGCTCATGCCGCCGTCGCCGATGTACGCCACGGCCACAAATTTCTTTTTCTGCATGCGCGCGCCGAGCAGGATTCCCGTCATGACCGGAATCATATCTCCCAAATGCGAGATCGGGCCGATAAAACCCTTCTGCATGTCGCCGAAATGAATGTTGAGATCCCTGCCGCCGGATGGTCCCCACGCCTTCGCCATGTACTGCGCAAAGATTTCGCGCGGGCGAATGCCTTTAACGAGTACGGCGCCAAGATCGCGAATCAAAGGAGTGACGAAGTCGTGAGGTTGAAGCGCGTAGGCGGTGCCGACTGCCGTCGCTTCCTGGCCCAATGACCGAAACACACCGCCGACGACCTTGGTTTGTCGATACAAATTCACCAGACGCTCTTCGACGAGACGCGTAAGTTTGAGATATCGATAGAGATCGAGATGTTGCTCGGGAGTTAAAGAGGTCTCAGTTGTGCAGCTTAACGGCTGTCCATCTGCTTGCTTGCGCGGCGCGTACTTTGTGCTGACACGCATTTGAAAACGCGGGCGCGCCGAACGGCGACGACGACGTTTATCAGGAGCTGGTTTTTCAGACACGGATGACACGGATTTTCTTTCTTTATATGTGAACAGCCAGGTCGTGCACGCCTTCCGCAGCTTCCATCACCGCTTCGGAGATTGTCGGATGCGCGTGAATCGTTCGCCCGAGCTCATCGGCCGTCGATTCGAGCTGCATCGCCACACACGCTTCCGCAATTAGCTCAGTCGCGTGTGGGCCAATGATATGCACTCCTAATATTTCGTCGTACTTCTTCTCGCTGACGATCTTTACGAAGCCTTCTTCCTCGCCGATGATGCGCGCCTTGCCCGAAGCGGAGAACGGAAACTTCCCAACCTTTACGTCGTAACCAAGCTCCTTCGCCTTCGCCTCAGTCAGCCCAACCGAGCCGACTTCCGGATCGCAGTAAGTGCAATTCGGCACGAGACGCAGGTTGATTGGGCGCACGTCTTTCTTACCGGCGAGATGCTCCACCGCAACGATTCCCTCTTTTGACGCAAGGTGGGCCAAAAGAGGCGTCGGCACTACATCGCCGATCGCATACACACCTTTTTCGGCAGTCTGCTGAAACTCGTCAATCTGAATAAATCCTTTTTCGACTTTGATTTTTGTGCCTTCGAGTCCGAGCCCTTCGGTGTAAGGCATTCGCCCAACAGCGACCAGCAACATCTCCGCTTCGAGAGTCACCGCCTCACCTTTTGCAGTCTTGCCACTCACACGCACGCCTGTGTCAGTCTTCTCGAGCTTCTCCAGTTTTGTATCCACCTGCGACTTGATTCCGCGTTTGCGAAAACTGCGCTCGAGCTCTTTTGAAACTTCTTCATCCTCGAGCGGCACAAGTCTCGGCAACAACTCAACGAGCGTCGTATCGGCGCCGAAACGCGAATAGACTGAGGCGAACTCAACTCCGACAGCGCCCGCGCCCATCACAATCAACGACTTCGGCACCTGCTCCAATTCAAGAATGTGATCGCTGTTTACGACGTGCTGGCCGTCGGTTTCAAATCCCGGAATCGGTCGCACAACTGAACCTGTGGCGATGATGATGTTTTTAGATTGCAGTGTCTGCTGTTTACCTTCAGCATCCGTGACTTCGACCTTCCCTGGCAGCGCGATCTTGCCCGTACCTTTGAACACAGTCACCTTGTTCTTCTTCATCAAATACTCGATGCCCTTCGAGTTTTTGAGCACCACTTTGTTTTTTCGCTTCTGCACATCTGCGAAAGCGAGCTGAATCCCCGACGCCTGCACGCCAAAATCAGCTGCGTGCTGCATCTGTTCGTAAACGTGGGCCGACATCAACATCTGCTTCGTCGGAATGCAGCCGCGCAGGGTGCAAGTACCGCCGAGCCGGTTGTCTTTCTCGACGATCGCAGCCTTGAGACCGAGCTGACCGGCGCGTATCGCCGCCACATAACCGCCAGGTCCACTGCCGATAATCGTCACGTCAAACTGTTCATTCGCCAATTTTGTAGGTTTCCCCTCGTAAGACCGTTAATAAACGAAAAGACCGGGCATTATAAACAAAGCCACAAACAGGAACAAAAGAGCCGCAGATTAACGCGGATGAACGCAAATTTTTATCTGCGTTTGTCCGCGCTTATCTGCGGCTAAATTAAAAGCTTCGAACCGATTAGAACTCGAAACGCGCTGCGAGTTGCACCTGGCGCTCACGGAATAACGTGCTGTCAGCGCCGGTGGTAGTCCCGAATGGATTGTTGAAAGTCAAAGTGGACCCTGACAGGTTGTAAATTGTCGTGTTCACACCCGTTACCTGTGTCCGATTGAAGACGTTGAAGCCTTCCACCAAAAATTCCAGCTTCGTGCTTTCAGTGATACTGAAGCGGCGCGAAAGTCGCGCGTCGACGTACCAGATATTCGGCTGCTTGAAGAAGTTGCGCGGTATCAACGCAAAGCGAGATGCACCCCCCGAACCGTTCACACCGCCGCCCGGAGTCTGGTTCGAAGCGAAACCAAACGACTGCGGATTGATGCTGCTGCTGATATTGCCGGTAAAGCGTTGGCCCGAGAACGCATTCAGGATCGGAGCAAACGTCCAGCCATTAAAAACGTGTTTAGCCGCGCCATCCGCAAACGGATTCGGGCTGTAAACCACGCTCGCCACAAACTTCTGGCGGCGATCGAAGTTCGACAAGCCGTCTTCATTCTGCTGGTCAAAAGCATTGAACGGTAGGTTGTTCGAAGTAAACGTGACGGAGCTCTGACCGTTGTCAGACGCACGCGACAACGTGTAGTTCGTCTGAAACTGTAATCCTCTCGTCAGACGACGATTCGCTTGTAGCACGAGCGCGTGATACTTCGAATACACGTTGCTGCGGATTTCGGTGATCTGCGGGAACGCGGTGTTCGGTCGCGTTCCGGTAAATAACGGCATCAGGAAAGTGGAGCCGCCAAACGGTCCACCCACGACGCTGAGGTTAACCAACCGCGTAGGCTGCGGCAGGTTTGTATCCACGAAGTTCGGAAGCGAGTTGCCAAAACTGCCGAGATAAGACCCTGACACCACCGTGTTTCTCGCGATTTCTCGCTCGACGATGAAGTCCCACTGATGGATCTGCGGGAGTTGGAAGTCGTCAGCAAAGTACTGCACCGCGCCCGGAGGCGGTGTCGAGCCGCTTAGCAGGTTCGGATAAATCGGCAGGAACGCGCAGTTGTCAGCCGAAATGCCGCTGCATGCCGTCGGCAGATTGTTTGCAGAAGTTATAAACTGGCGCTGACCGCGATCGATGCCGACGCCCGTGTTGACGAGTGAGTTGTAGACGGTCGAGTTGATAACACGCCCATAGTAAAGTCCCCAACCGCCGCGGAGACTGGTCTTGCCATCGCCGCTGGCGTCGAACGCAAAACCGATCCGTGGTCCAAAATTGTTTCTGTCGTCGACCTTGTTGTTGGTCTGCGGCAGTCCTGGATTCACGTTGATCGGATCCGGATTCATTTGGTACTCGTAACGAAGGCCGAGGTTCAAGGTGAATCGCGGGGTGACGCGCCAGTCGTCCTGAATGAAATAGTTCAGGTCGGTGGTCTTCATCGTCAGACCCAGAACACCGAAGCCCTGGTTGAAGTTTCCTGCGTAGCACTTACCAGCACGTCGCGTTGAGCCGACGCAAAGACCAAAACTCTCATCGCCACTATTCGCAATCCCATCAGCGTTGGGAACGAGGTTGCGAATCGCGCCGCTGGTACGCCAGTTTGTGTAGTCAACGATGAAGTCGTTGAGACCGTTGGCGCCGGTGTAGTTGAACTCACCGCCGAGGAAACGCAGGTTGTTGATGATGTCTTTGACGAAGTTGATGTCGCCGCCCCACTTCAGAGTGTGATTGCCGGCAGTAAGAGTAACGGTATCGGCAAATTGCCATCTGCGCTCATCCGGAAACGCCGCGCGCTCGAGGAACTCGGGCATACCAAATGAAAAACCATTCTGGATGAATGTTTGTGGTGAACGTCCGCCGGGAGCGTTGGTCGGCTCGCCGGGCGCCGGCGGCTGACTGAACTGAAACTCGTTGTCGCGTCCCCACTGCATGCGAAATTCATTCAGCAGGCTTGGCGTCAGCGTCGAAGCGAGTTTTACGTTCAAGGCGTCGATCTCAACAAAGTCGTCGCCGAAATTGTCGATGGCGCGCGTGTTTGTCGCCTGGGTCTGAATGCCGGCGGGAGATGCCCAACGCAGCCGGTTGTAACTAACTGTCAAAGTGTTCGTGTCGTTGATGGTCCAATCGATCTTCGGCAGGAACAGTTTTTGATCGCCGGTACGTGGCACCGGGCCGGAGATGCTGTTTAAGAACGCGAGCGCTTCGTCGATCTGAGCATTCGTGACACCGCGGTTGCGGATGTTGGTGCGGTTCGCTGTGTTCAGAAAACCGTTTTGCGAGAAGATCGAGAGGCCGGGAAAATCGCGTTTCTGCTGGTCGTAGCTAAAGAAGAAAAACGCTTTGTCCCTCACAATCGGTCCGCCGATAGTGCCGCCAAACTGGTGTCGCACATCTTCAGGTTTGAAACCTTCGGGAACGAATCCCGGACCATTTGGATTTGGCACTGAACGAAACGCTAGCGGATTGCGCGCGCCCCACTTGTTGTTGCGCTGATAGTAGAAGGCGCCGCCGTGAAACTCGTTCGTGCCGCTCTTCGTGATCGCGTTGACGACGCCGCCCGCGGAACGGCCGTACTCGGCTGAGTAGCTCGAAGTATTGACCTGAAACTCACGAATCGCGGCCTGGCTGACGGAATAACTGATACGCGTACGACCTCGCTCTTCAGCGAAGAACGCCTGGTTGTTGTCGCCGCCGTCGATCGTGTTGTTGTTCAGCAAACCGGAGATACCGCGGAAGCTGATGAGGCCGAAAGTGCCGTCCGGTACCGCCCCAGGTGTTAACAAGGCAAAGTTAGACCAACGCCGGCCGTTGATTGGCAGCTCGTTGATCGATGTCTGGTTGATGTTGGTGGAGAAGTCCTGCTGAGTTGTGTTGATTACGGGCGCCTCAGCACTGACGTCAACTGTCCCCGTGACCGGGCCGACTGAGAGCGAAACTTCAAGCGGAGTTTCGCGGCCGATTTCCACAATCACGTTCTCTTGTGTCAACGGACTAAAGCCGGATGAGTTGACGGTGACGGCGTATCTTCCCGGCTGCAAGTTGGCGACTTTGAAACGTCCGCTGTCATCGGTAGTAGCCGAATCTTCCTTGTTCGTATCGATGTTCTTCACGGACACCGCAGCGCCAGGCACAACCTCCTTGTTTGGATTGGTGACTACGCCACCGATGGCGCCGGTGGTCGTTGACTGCGCAAAGGCAAAAGCGCAGAGCGCCAGCACGAGCAGGCCTGCAAAAGAAACCTTTGTCATTTTTGACATCTTGGGGAACTCCTTAGAGAACAAGTTGACGGTTGAAGGGCCCAGCAACACACACACGCTGCGCCCGTGTTTCAGCAATTTTTGAGAGCACCTAAGTTCAAAGGAATAAAGCGAATGGGTTCCGGTGTAAGAACTGACTTCTTACCATGCTCCGTCTGCTTTAGCAAGGTTTTGCTTATCGGCGCGTGATTAAATCTGTGTGAAAAGAAACGCGGATGCCACGAATAAATTCGTGGGCATCCGCGTCACCGTTGTTAGTGAGTACTAAAACTCAAAGCGAACGGCTAACTGAATCTGACGTTCGCGGAAGAAAAAGCCATTCGAAAGGTCACTCGGGGTACCGAACGTTGGATCGAAAGTCGCGATCACGTTCTGACCCGAAGCCGAGAGCACATACATTCGGTTATTAACACCCGTCACTTGCGTGCGGTTGAAAATGTTGAAGCCCTCGGCAAGAAATTCGATCTTGGTTCCCTCCGTTATCTTGAAGCGACGTGAGACGCGCAAGTCAACGTACTTGGTCGCCGGCGTATGGAAAGCATTGTTTGGTGTCAACCCAAACCGCAGCGATCCATTCGAACCGTTAATGCCACCGGCCGGGCTGGTTCCAAACGTGTTGGCAGTGGCAACACCGCTTGGAGGCGAGAAGGCATTTGTCTGCGCAGTGAAGCGGAAGCCTGAAAACATATTGACGATTGGTGAAATGGTCCATCCGTTCAGGATCGCTTTGGCGGCATCACTAAAACCAGCGAAGTTGGTGTTGTAAACAACGCTCGCCACGAACTTGTGACGCCGATCAAATGGAGACAGTCCGCTGTCGCCCTGCGGATTGAAAGGATCGAACAGCGCGGAGAAACCGGGAGTAAACGTCGCCGAACTCTGCGCGCCGCCGCTATCCTGCGCTCGCGATAGCGTATAGCTGCTCTGGAATTGCAAGCCGTTCGTCAAACGGCGATTCGCCTGCAACACGAGACCGTGATACTTGGACGAGACGCTGTCGCGAATCTCCAGGATGTTGCCGAAGGCGGTGTTTGGTCGCGCGCCGCGATAGAACGGAAACACCCACGTTTGACCTGCGAATGGTCCATTGACGACGCTCACGCGTCCTTGAGCAGTTGGCGGATTCAGGTTTGTATCCACGAACGTCGTGAGATGTTTTCCAAAGCTAAAGAGATAGGTGGCAGAGATAACTGTGTTGCGTGCAACCTCGCGCTCCACGATCACGTCGCCCTGGTGAATGAGCGGATTCTGATATCCATCTCGGAAATAGTTTACGCCCGCGGTTCCCGCCGGCGCCGTGGCCAGAATGTTTGGAAAGAGCGGAGCCGCCGGATTACCAGTTATATCGTTAGCGTTAGCAGCACCACCGCAGAGCGCGGCGCTGCAATTGGCTGGAACGGAGCTGACGGCCTGGCCCGATGATAATCCAGTGTTAATCAGCGAATTGATGATGATCGTGCCATTGACGCGCCCGTAATAGATTCCGTAGCCACCGCGAAGGCTGGTCTTGCCATCGCCGCTCACGTCTGCCGCGAAACCAATTCGCGGACCGAAATTGTTCTTATCGCTGGGCCGGTTCCCGGTCTGCGGTAACGCTGGATTCACGAGGAAGGGTTCCGGGAACTGCTCATAGTCCCAACGCACGCCAAGGTTAAGCGTGAGTCGCGGCGAAACCCGCCAGTCATCCTGAGCAAAGAAAGCCCAGTCGATGGTGTTGAACTCGAAACGCGGCTGGCCGAAACCTTGAGTGTAGTTGCTCGTGTAGCACTTTCCGGCCAGACGCGTGTTTGCCTGGTTTGGAGCAGCGACGACAGTCGCACACCGGCCGGTGAGCGAGGCTGCTCCAGCGGCAATCCCGGCGGCTCGCAGCGCGCCGCTGTTAGCGAAGTTTGTGTAATCAACGATGAAGTCGTTGATATTGCTGTAAGTGTAGGCGCCAGCTCCGGTGAAGAGATTATCGTCGATATCCCGGACGTGATTGATGTCGGTACCAAACTTGAAAGTATGGTTGCCGCTTGTGTACGTGATCGAATCTGCGAATTGAAAACGTCGCTCATCAGGGAGAGCAGCGCGATCCAGAAAATTAGCCTTACCGAAGGTGAGACCATTCGTCAGTGCCACCTGCGGCGAGAATCCGTTAGCCGTTGTCGGCTGTCCCGGTAATGGTGGCTGAGCGAACTGCGCGTTTAGCTCGTCAGACCACTGGAAGCGAAACTCATTGATGAGCGCGTTGGTGAGCGTCGAAGCCAGACGCAGGTTCAACGAATCGATTTCAACAAAATCGTCGCCGAAACCGGCACGGTCGCGAGTAACGGTAGCGCCCGTCTGAACTCCCGCCGGCGATTTCCAACGCAGCCGGTTATATGTTGCCGTGAACTGGTTATTTGAATTCAGCTGCCAATCGATCTTCGGCAGGAACAATCTCTGATCTCCGCGACGCGGCACTTCGCCGGTCATGTCGTTCAGGAATTGCAGGGCCGAATCGATCTGCCCGGTCGTCAGACCTCTTGCGAGCAAAGTGTTGCGGTTAACTGTATTGAGATAGCCGGGAGTACTAAACACCGCGACCCCCGGAAAATTACGTCGCTGTTCGTCGTAGCTGAAGAAGAAAAACAGATTGTCTTTGACGATTGGTCCACCAATCGTGCCGCCAAACTGATAACGCACATCCTTTGGCTTAAGCGCCTCGCGCGTCGAAACTCCGTTAACTAACCGGTTGATGAAAGTGTTGGGGTTGCGAGCGCCCCATTTGTTGTTGCGGTCGTACAAAAACGCTGATCCGTGAAACTCATTCGTTCCCGATTTGGTGACGGCGTTGATAACACCGCCGGCCGAACGGCCATACTCTGCCGCGAAATTTGAGGTGTTGACCTGAAACTCGCGAATCGCAGCCTGGCTGACCGAATACGCGCTGCGCGTGCGTCCTCTTTCTTCTGAGAAAAATCCCTGGTTGTTGTCGCCGCCGTCAACAGTGCTGTTGTTCAGCAGTCCGGAGATGCCGCGAAAACTGATCAGGCCAAAATTGCCGTCCGGAACAGCGCCGGGAGTAAGAATCGCAAAGTTGGACCAGCGCCGTCCATTGACCGGAAGTTCGTTAATAGAGGTTTGGTTGATGTTGGTGGAGAAGTCCTGCTGCGTGGTGTTGATAACCGGCGCCTCGGCGCTGACATCTACTGTTCCGGTCACGGGACCGACACTAAGCGCGACTTCAAGACTCGTCTCGCGTCCGACTTCCACCACGACGTTTTCCATCGTGCTCGGACTAAAGCCGGTCGAGTTTACGGTCACGGCATAATTTCCGGGTTGCAGGTTTGCGACCTTGAAACGTCCCGTGTCGTCAGTAGTGGCCGTATCTTCTCGATTCGTACCAATGTTTCGGACGGTTACGGTAGCGCCTGGTACGACTTCTTTATTCGGATTGGTCACAACGCCACCGACCGAGCCAGTGGTGGTTGACTGCGCTAGCGCGGCGGCGCTGAAAGAAAACACCAATAAGCTTAAAAACAAAAACTTTACGATTTTCGACATACAGGGAACTCCTTGGGCAATGAGTTGACGGATTAGCGTTCAGTTAAAATTGGCAATCATTGTGCCGGATAGTGTTTCGGTCGACTCAGTAGACGAAACTGATTCATGCCAATACTTAACTCTAAGAGGGAGACCTAGATCTGTCCTGAGTCGCTCAAGATTTTGGATTTAATCCTAAATTCAGGAAAAATGTGTCGGCCTGACCTTCAAAACTCGAATCAAACGCGCTCGACAATCATCGCGATTCCCTGGCCGCCGCCGATACACGCGGTCGCAAGCCCGTAACGTTTGCCGCGGCGATGAAGCTCGTGCAGCACAGTCAAAACGAGACGCGTGCCGGTCGCACCGAGCGGATGTCCGAGGGCAATCGCGCCACCGTTGACATTTGTACGGCTACGATCCAGTCCTAACTCTTTTTCAACTGCCAGATACTGCGCCGCAAAGGCCTCGTTCACTTCAATAAGATCGATATCGTTCAGCGACAAACCAGCTTTCTGAAGCGCCAAACGGGTCGCCGGCACCGGCCCGATACCCATGATTTCCGGCTCGACACCGGCATATGCCCAGCTCACGATGCGCCCCATCGGCTTCAGATCCTTCTGCTTAACAAACTCTTCGCCCGCGATCACCAGCGCCGCCGCGCCGTCGACAATTCCGGATGCATTGCCGGCGGTGACAAATCCATCATGAGCAAACGCCGGCTTGAGTTTCGCCAAACCTTCTAGGGTCGTTTCCGGGCGAGGATGATCGTCTTGCGTGACTTGAGTAGTTCCCTTACGCGACTTCACTTCAACTGCGACGATCTCTTCAGCGAAAAAGCCGGCGTCTTTGGCACGCTTCGTCTCCTGCTGCGATCGCAACGCATAGTTGTCCTGCTCTTCGCGCGACACTTCGAATTTGCGCGCGAGGTTTTCCGCAGTTCCAGCCATCGGCGTGTTGCAGTAAGTATCAAGCAACGCCACCATCAGGCTGTCTTCCAGTTTTCCCTGGCCGAGCGCGAAACCTGATCGCGCGCCACGGATGACGTGCGGCGCCTGCGACATCGATTCCATGCCGCCGACGAGACACGTTTGCGCTTCGCCGAGCTGGATCATGTGCGCGCCCGATACGATCGATTGAATACCGCTGCCGCAGAGTCGATTGACCGTTAACGCCGGACGCTCGAAAGGCACACCGGCTTTGAGTGCGACGTGACGAGCGCCGTAAATGGCGTCGCCGGAAGTTTGGAGTGCGTTGCCGATTACGGTGTGATCGATTTCTTCAGGCTTGACGCCCGTTGCCTCGAGGGCGCCGCGCGCCGCAACCGCGCCGAGATCGATTGCTGAAATATCTTTCAGCACCCCGACATATTCGCCCATCGGAGTGCGCTTGCCACCCAGTATAAAAACGTCCTTACTCATGTTCAGATCCTTTGTTATGAAATCCCGTCCAAAAAGAAACTGTGAAGATTAACAAACGCAATTGTTGGGGTCAATTTGAGCCGCCGATAACGCGAATTAAGTTGAACGAAAGCGATTTTCGGCGAGGTAGCGGTGGAGTAGTTCTTCGAGGAATCCTTCGTAGGTGAACGTGGCGAGGTCGTAGCTGGGTCGAAGCTTGTAAAGAATCGGCAGCGAAACTCTCCAAGCCATCCATTGTCGCGGCATTTCAGCCAAATCCCAGCGACGGCGCAGAAAAGTCTCGACCACCTGAATCTCTGAGTCAGTCAAACTGTTCAGACTCGCAGTAAAATCTACCGGCTTGAAAGATCGACGCAGCGCGGGATCGCTTACGGGCGTCGCAAACACTTTCGCAAACTCCGGCGCCTCAGCTTCGCGTTCGCGAACGACAACTGTGCCGCCGACCATGTCGCCGATGCGCTGATCGCGCGTCGAAGCAAACACGGCGATCAGTCCAATCGAATACGATCCCGCCGGAAACATGTCGAGCGGACGAAGCAGGTTTCGCACCGATGCTTCCCAAAACGTAATCGGCCGCCCGTCTTCGCGAATCACTCGCAACTTTAACCAACGCTTCCCGGGAGTTTGCCCACTCCAGATCCACTCAAAAAACGTGAAGTACCCCGCGAAGACCAGAAACAGAAGAATGATCATCACCGCGTAAACCCACTTCGGCGCGCTTGTTATCGTTTGCTCGATGAACGAAAAACTCGCGAGGGTGACGGCCGCAATTCCGATGAGAATTAACGCGAGGATTTGAATCGTATGGTCGATCGCGCACGCAAGAAATCGATTACCAATCGACGCGAGTGCAAAGTGCAGTGGCACACGCTCAGGCGTCTCGATAATCAAAACTTCTTCTGTGGCAAAAGTCGCCGACATCTAATCGTTTTTAGAATCCGCGTTATCCGCGTTAACTTCTTACGCGCACAAATCGTCGCTTCCCCACCTGAATCAACACTGAACGATCTGCAATAATCTCGACTTCGAAGTCGCTCTGCGTGCGGCGCTCACCATCAACGTAAACACCACCCTGCTCGATCATTCGCCGCGCTTCCGCCATCGACGGAACAAGGCCGAGCTCGACTAGAAGCTTCGGCAGCTTCCACGAACCTGACGCGAGGGTTCGCTCCTCGACATCTTCCGGCGTTTGCTTGTTACGAAACATCGCATTGAACTCTTCCTCGGCCCTGCGTGCTTCGGCTTCGGAATGAAAATCAGCAACGATGCGTTTCGCCAGATCGGCTTTGATGTCGCGCGGGTTACGACCACCGTTGTTCGCGTTGTCTCGAAGCTCGGCAATCTCCGTCATCGAAAGGTTCGTACACAGCTCGTAGTAACGCCACATCAGATCGTCAGAGATCGACATGACTTTTCCGAAGATCTCCTGTGGCGGTTCGTTGATGCCGATGTAGTTTCCCAAACTCTTCGACATCTTCTGAACGCCGTCGGTGCCTTCGAGCAACGGAGTGATCAACACCACTTGCGATTCCTGGCCGTACTCTCTTTGCAGGTTGCGGCCCATCAGCAGGTTGAACTTCTGATCCGTTCCACCAAGCTCCACATCCGCTTCAAGCGCAACTGAGTCGTAGGCCATCACGAGCGGATACATTATTTCGTGCAGTGCGAGGGGACGATTCGCTTCCAGCCGTTGCTGAAAGTCGTCGCGCTCGAGAATTTGTCTGACTGTGACGTGGCCGGCGAGACGCATAAAGCCCGCCGAGCCAAGCGTGTCCATCCAGCGTGAGTTGAAATCGATGACTGTCTTTTCCGGATCGAGCAACTTAAAGATCTGCTGCCTGTAAGTTTCCGCGTTCGCGTCGATCTCCTCGCGCGTGAGCTGCGGTCGCGTGGTGCTTTTGCCTGAAGGATCGCCGATCATTCCGGTGAAGTCACCGATAAGGAAGATCGCGATGTGACCCAGATCCTGAAACGCGCGCAGCTTGCGGATCACGACCGTGTGACCGAGATGAATGTCGGGCGCGGTCGGATCCGCTCCGAGTTTCACGCGCAGCGGCTTGCCGGTTGCGGCTGATTTTTCGAGCTTTGCGCGCAACTCAGTCTCACGGATCACCTCGATGGTTCCTTTGCCGAGGTATGAGAGTTGTTCGTCAATAGTCATTAGCCAATAGAGTAGCTCAAGTGTTTGAAGGTGCGCTATCCTCGTTTTATGGCTGACACAAATCCTCTTAACAACTGCCGTTTGGCGTTTATTGGTTGCGGTGTGATGGCAGAGGCGATCATTGCCGGGCTGCTCCGCAGGAAGCTGGTCGAGCCTGAGCAGATCGCCGGCAGTCATCCGCGGCAGGCGCGTCGTGAAGAGATACATGTGAAGTATGGAATCAAGATCTTTGAGAGTAATCGCGACGCTGTCGCGGCAACTTATCCGGAAGGACCGGACGACAGCTCAGTGGTCGTGCTGGCCGTGAAGCCGCAACGTTTGCACGGCGTGTTGGAAGGGTTGAAGGGCGCACTCGTAAAGGAGCAGCTCGTAGTGTCGATAGTGGCGGGCGCGAAGATTGAGACGATTGCCGAACAACTCCTGCATGCTTCAGTTGTCCGCACAATGCCAAACACGCCGGCGCAAATCGGCGAAGGCGTGACTGCGTGGACGGCAAGCAGCGAAGTTAATGAGAAGCAGGAGAGTCAGGTTTGCGCGATGCTCCAGGCGCTTGGTAAGACTGTGCGCGTCGAGAACGAACGACAGATTGACATGGCGACTGCGTTGAGCGCGACTGGACCGACGTACATCTTTTTAGTAATGGAAGCGCTGATCGATGCGGGCGTACACATGGGATTTTCGAGGCACGTTGCGCAGGACCTGGTCCATCAGACGATGCTTGGCGCGGTCCTGTTTGCGAGAGAGTCGCACAAGCACCCGGCGGAACTGCGCAACATGGTGACGTCGCCGGGAGGAACGTCCGCAGAAGCGATTTACCAGATGGAAAAGGGTAGTTTAAGGACCGTGTTGTCCAAGGCGGTCTGGGCGGCTTATCAGCGTGCCGAGTCGTTAGGTAAGACGATCTAATTCGCGTTTCCGCGAGGATCCGCGGCTAAAACTCGCGCCACCGCCTCAACATATAACTGGTGTTCCTGCTCTAAAATACGCGCCGCTAACGTCTCAATCGTATCGCCTTCTAACACTGGCACCGTGCGTTGCATGATGATTGGACCACCGTCCAGCGTCTCATCAACAAAGTGCACCGTACAACCACTAATCTTCGCTCCCTGCTCCAATGCCTGACGCTGCGCATCCAGCCCGGGAAACGCAGGCAAGAGACTCGGATGAATATTGAGTATGCGCCCGCGAAACGCGTTGATAAAACATGGCGACAACAGCCGCATGTATCCCGCGAGACAAACGAGATCTACCTCGCGCTCGCGCAACACTGAAATGATCTCGCGCTCGTGCTCTTCGCGGGTGCGGCCACGTCGCTCGATCGCGACTGTTTCAATTCCGCGTTCTCTCGCCAGCTCCAGCCCACGCGCGTCTGGCTTGTCACTGATTACAATCGCTATCTCAGCGTTCGGTATTCTCCCGTCACCAACAGCATCGCTGAGCGCCAGCATGTTTGAGCCACGACCTGAGATTAGGATCCCAATTCTTTTTTTCAGATCGATACCTCGCGATCGCCGTTGACGACATTCCCGATTCTGTAACACTCTTCGCCACGTTCCCGCAGGTGCGTTTCAATCTCTTTCGCATCCGCCGGCGCGCAAACAATCACCATACCGACACCCATATTGAACGTTCGATACATTTCCGCATCGGAAACGTTACCCAGCTTCCGCAGCAGCTCAAACAACGGCGGAATGGGCCAAGAGCCTCGTTCAATCCGCACTGCCGTACCTTCAGGCAGGATCCGCGGAATGTTGTCGGTGAGTCCGCCGCCCGTGATGTGCGCCAGGCCTTTGATCACTCCTTTGTCGAGCAGACCATCAAGCGGTTTCAGATAACTGACGTGCGGCAGTAACAACGCTTCGCCCGCAGTCAAATCCAGTTCGGGCAACTGTGTGTCCGGTTCGTATGCGGCAACTTCGAAAAAGAGTTTACGTGCGAGCGAGTAGCCGTTTGTATGCAATCCGGCAGACGGGATCGCGAGCAGGACATCGCCGGCAGCGATTGTCTTACCGTCGATGATCTTCGCGCGATCGACCACGCCGACGATGAAACCTGCGATATCGTATTCGCCGTCCTGGTAAAAGCCCGGCATCTCGGCTGTCTCACCGCCCAACAACACACAACCGTTCTCGCGACAACCATTCGTCACGCCTTCGACGATGCTTGCCACCACGTCCGGCGACAACTTTCCGGTCGCGATATAGTCGAGAAAGAAGAGCGGGCGCGCGCCCTGGACCAGAATATCGTTGACGCAGTGATTGACGAGATCGCGCCCGACGGTGTTGTGCACGCCGGTCGCAAACGCGATCTTGAGTTTCGTGCCGACACCGTCGGCGGATGCGACGAGCACAGGCTGCGCAAGCCCGGGAAATGCACCGTCAAACATGCCGCCGAAGCTGCCGATTTCAGAAAGGGTGCGCTCGTTGAAAGTCCTGCGCGCGAGCTCTTTGATACGGTCGGTGGCGTGTGTGGCGGCGTCGATATCAACGCCGGCGTCGCTGTATGAAATCGGCTTCATTTCTGTTCAGTTTTCTTCGGGGGTCGTGGTGGTGGACCAAAGTCACCATAAGCGATGAAGCCGGATCGCGAGGAATCATCCTTCTGCGCCGTCCGCCCGGCCCACATGTCTTCCGTCGTCTCTTTCGCGGTCTTGATCGTCATGTCATTGTCTTTACCACGCGTCGTGATTGCTATCTCGCCCTGCAAATCGGTGCGATAGAGTTTCACATTTGCATTCACGGCGCGTAGGCGATCGAGCACAGCCTGGGACGGATGCCCATAACGGTTCCACGCGCCACACGACACGATCGCCACTTCCGGCTGCACGCGGTTCAGAAACCCGCTCGACGATGCATACTTCGATCCGTGATGCGATATCTTTAACACTCGCGTTTTGAGGTCCAACTCCTTCGTCAGTAAACGATGCTCGGTCTGCTCTTCCGCATCACCCGCCAGCATCATCGAAAACGATCCGTAGTCCAACCGCGCCACGATCGAGTTGGCGTTTACGTCGTTGCCGCCCGTGCTCATTTTGTCTTTCGTGAAGAATGGCTCTGACGGCGCGAGAATCGTCAGCAGCGCTCCGCCGCCGAGATCGTATTTCGTTCCCGGCCGCGCGCTCTCATAGTGTGCGCCACTCGAGCTGACTGCTGTTTTGTAGTCGTCGTAGAACTTCGTGACCGAAGTCGTTCGAGTTGATCTGCTGTTCGTCGCCGCGGGCCTCCTGCCACTCGTTGGTTTCTGCGGCGCAGCGGGCTGCGGCGGCACACTCGGCGGCTGTCCGTTGTCGATCACATTCAGCACTTTCATCGCTTTGAAAACTTCAGCCGCGCCGCCGATGTGGTCCGGATGTGGATGTGTAGCGATAAAGTAGTCGATTTGCTGAACGTTGTTGCGCTTTAAGGCCTCGACAACAGTCTTGCCTTTCGTTGTGTCGCCCGCATCGATGAGAACGGTCTTACCCGACGTTGAGGTGATGAGGATCGAATCGCCGTTTATTGGACCAACATCGAGAATGCGAATTGTCAGCTCACCACCTGAAGCCGGCGGCGGCTGAGTTCTCCACCACGGCAGCACGTATCGCCAAGTGACGAACGCGCCCGCCAAAAAAACAACGATGAGAACTGCAATCGCACAACCACAGCCTCGCGTAGCTCGTCCCAATCGGAAATCCTCGCCTTAGTATTTTCTGTATCTGATGGTGGCGCGTTCGCCCGGCGGAGCATCGACCTGATTCGCGACGCGCAGCACAGTCGGCACTACCGAATAGTCTCCACGCGCGTATGCTTCGAGCGCGTCCTTCGCTTTTACGACTTCCCAGATCGACTCGCGGGAGATGACTTGCTCAACCATTAACAGAAACCGCTCGCCGTCTTTTTGCCTGAGCTTGATCGGGGTTTTAAAAGTCAGCGTCTTCGTGCCGTAAGCCGGTATGGAAAAGCCTTCGCTCCTGTTCACGAGCACCCGAACTTGATTCCGCGCGTCGATCGACGCGAGTGAATAGCGGAGGCCCATCATCATAAGATCCGAGCTGTTTCCGACGGAAAGTTTCAGGACGTAGCCTCTTTCGATCCTGGTTAGAGACGCTTCGTGCACGTTCAGCGGCAGTTCGTAGATCTGAAAAACTTCAATCGGTAGCGTTTCTGAATGGAACGGATCGTTACTCGCGACACCGCGCAAAGGCACAATCGCAGTTACAAGGACGATCAATGATGCAAACGTTCGGAACATTTCAGATCTCAGCCGTCACCGGCTCATGCTCGCGTTCGTGATACGTCTCCGCTTCGCGCGTGATGCGCGTCGGATACTTCCCGTTCCAACACGCAACACATGACGAATCCGGGCTCAGCCCTGTCGCCGCGATCATTCCCTCGAGTGACAGGTAACCCAACGAATCGGCTTCGATGAACTTTCGAATCTCTTCAACACTCATGTTCGCCGCAATCAACTCTGACTTGTTTGGCGTATCAACACCGTAGTAACACGGACTGATCGTCGGTGGACAACTGATCCGCACGTGGATCTCTTTCGCGCCCGCCTCGCGAACCATGCGCACGATCTTTTTCGACGTCGTACCGCGTACGATCGAGTCGTCGATCAAAACCACGCGCTTTCCGTTAATCAGATCGCGCACGGGATTTAGTTTGATGCGCACGCCAAACGAACGAATCGATTGCCGCGGCTCGATGAATGTGCGGCCCACGTAGTGATTGCGCACGAGTCCAAAACGAAAACTCAAACCACTCTCCGCCGCATAGCCGATGGACGCAGCGACGCCCGAGTCGGGCACCGGCACCACGATGTCGGCGTCAGCAGGCTGTTCGACCGCGAGCCGGCGCCCCATCTTGTGGCGCGACTCGTTGATCGATCGTCCGTAGATCAAAGAATCCGGACGCGCGAAGTAAACGTGCTCGAACAAGCACATTGAATGTTGCTGCGGCGGCAAAGCCTGTAACGATCGCAGACCCTCCTGATCGATCACGATCATTTCGCCCGGTTCTACATCGCGAACGTATTGCGCATCGATTAGATCGAACGCGCACGTTTCAGACGCAAGCACCCACGCGTCGCCGAGCCGGCCCAGGGCAAGCGGGCGAAAGCCACGACTATCGCGAATCGCGATCAGTTCTGAAGGCGTCAAAAAAAGCATCGAGAACGCGCCTTCAGTGTCCGATAAAACTTTCGGAATCGCTTCACGAACAGGCAGTTGCGAACGCGCGACGCCGTGCAGCACGACTTCGGTGTCGGAAGTCGACGAGAAGATCGCACCATCACGTTCGAGTCGTTGGCGTTCCTCTCGCGCGAACGGAAGGTTGCCGTTGTGACAAACCGCGATCTGCCCGTGCTGGCAGGTGACGCAGAATGGCTGCGCTTCGAGAATCGAGACTTCGCCGGCGGTGGAATAACGCACGTGGCCGATCGCGCTCGAGCCGCGCAGTCGATCGAGATGCGTTTGATTAAATGCTTCCGAGACGTGACCCATCGCGCGTTCGAATCGCAGTTCGGCGCCATCGGAAGCGACGATGCCACACGATTCCTGACCGCGATGCTGAAGCGCGTAGAGTCCGAGATAGGTTAATCGCGCAGCATCAGGGTGTCCGTAGATTCCGAACACGCCACACTCTTCACGCAGCTTTGTGATCTCGATTTCAGTCAATTGAGTTGTCCTGGTTTGCTGGCTCGGGGATAACGCCGCAATGATAACTAAACGAACACACCGAAACAACAAAACGGCATGTTTAGGGTTTCGCCTTTAGTTTACAGTCTCCCAATGCTTGTCACTTTATTTCTTTAACGGTTGATGGTTATCATGGCGGAACATGCGAGCCTACTTATCGGCTGGTCTACTCTTAGGCACGATTTTGGCGACGGTGGCAGTGGCCGCCGACCCGCCGCCGCGCACTGGCGCGCAGCTTTATCGCCGCCACTGCATCTCTTGTCACGGCAACGATGGCAAAGCTAAAACTTCGAAAGGCAAGTTTAGTCACGCCCGCGACCTGACTGACGCGCAGTGGCAAGCCGAAGTCAGTGACGCACGCATTTTTAATTCGATCATGAACGGCCGCAGCGTGCGCGGCAACATGCCCGCATTCTCAGATAAGCTGAACGAAAAACAGGCCAATTCCCTCGTAAGTTTGGTCCGCAATCTGAAAGCTCAGCAATAAGGTAATGGTTTCTCTTACCCGCATCTCAGGTTTTAAGCGTTTCGGCACACTTCGCGGCCTGACCATCATCGCTTTGCAGGTTCTGCTGATTCTTCTACTCGTCGGCGCCGGCTGGTGGATTTACCGGCGACTTCCCGCGGGTAGTGCGGGAGCCGAAGCGAATCAACGGACGACAGACTTGCAGATTTTCATCCGGCAAACACCGGAAAGTGTTGGCCCATCGCTTGACGTGCCGGTCAGTCTTTATCCGGTTGATATCATCGCCGTGCGACACGAGTTCTTCACCGAGCCGCGCGCGGGTAAGCGGTTTGAAGATTTTCTAAAAGAACGAATGAAGGGGCGGTCGCCGGTCAACGCGCGTCTCGATAAGCAAGGACGCGGGTCGGTTTCTTTATCAACCGGCAGTTGGTGGTTGCACGCAACGCTCTCGGGTGATGAGCAACTTGAGTGGCGGTTGCCGGTCACCGTTGTCGGAACAAGACAAGTCATCGAGCTCACACCGCAAAATGCGTACACGCGCAGTAAAACTTTTTAGCCACAAAAAGGACAAAAAACACAAAAATGATTTTGCGACTTTTGTGCTTTTTTGCGGCCAAAGAAAGTCCTGATGCTTGCCCTCCGCGCTGACAAAAAGCACCTATCAATCGAAGACGTCGAGAAACCGCAGCGTACTGATGAGGCGCTGGTGCGCGTAGTTCTGTCGGGAATTTGCAACACGGATCTGGAGATCGCGCGTGGATATGCGGGTTTCAATGGAACGATTGGTCACGAGTTTGTGGGCGTTGTTGAAGAGAGCGGCCTGCGCGTTGTTGGCGAGATCAATGCCGGATGCGGCAAATGCGATCTGTGTCAGGCCGGCGACTCGAGACATTGCGCTTCACGGACTGTGCTCGGCATTCATGGCCGTGACGGCGCACATGCCGAGTTTCTCCAACTGCCGTCAATAAACCTCCTGCCTGTGCCCGAAAACATTCCTGACGAACATGCAGTCTTCACTGAACCACTCGCCGCGGCCTGCGGCATTCTCGAACGCGTCACGATCAACAGCACCGATCGAGTTGCCGTTATTGGCGACGGCAAGCTGGGACTACTCTGTGCGCAAGTTCTCGCGCTAACGGGAGCATCCGTGCTCCTGATCGGCAAACACGCTTCGAAGCTCCGGATCGCAGAACGGCGCGGCATCGAAACCGTGAGTCCGAAGCTCGCAGGCAAGCGGAAGCGCGAGTTTGACTTCGTGGTCGAGGCCTCCGGTTCGGCAAGTGGCTTCGGCCTCGCGCTCGAACTGCTACGCCCGCGCGGTCAACTTGTTCTGAAGTCGACGTTTCATGGAAAAACGGAACTTGACGCCGCGCCGATCGTTGTTGATGAGATTTCGATTGTCGGTTCGCGTTGCGGGCGCTTCGGCCCCGCGCTGGATTTGTTGAAGAAAAAGGCGATCGATGTCGATAGTCTCATTAGCGAGGAGTATCCGCTTTCGAAAGGCGTGCACGCGATGCGCCGCGCAGGAACAAAAGGCGTCCTGAAAGTCCTGCTCCGCCCGTAGTTCAGAGGGTTTTAACAACGAGTTCAGAGTTCAACCTTAGGTTGCAGCTTAACCGACGAGGCCGCAAGCTAAACTCGAAACTTGAACAACGAAACTCTAAACTCGGGTTTTTTGCTACTAGACAACCCTTTCGCTATACTCTAGCCCTTTCGCTGGGCCTTGATTTTTCTCGAAGGTGGTGAAATATGTTTGACCTTTCCAAGAGCAGCACAACCGAGCAAGAGCGAACGATCCTGAGAAAACTGCGCGTCTGGATCGCCGCACTTGGTGTGGCCTGTTTACTGGCCGGAATCGGCATCGGCGCGATGCTCTCTGGCCGCCCGACGATCGCACAGCCCGACATGCAGATCGCTCGTGCGCCTGAAGCGCTGTCCGCTTCGTTTGCAGAGATCGCGCGGCGCGTCGAACCTGCTGTCGTCAACATCGAAACCACCCAGCCCCAGCCGGAGGTCGCCGAAAAAGACGAAGATAAGGAAGATCAGTCGACCAACAATCCGTTGCTCGACATGTTCCGCCGTCAGAGACGACCGCAGCGCGGCGTCGGCAGTGGCTTCATCGTCACTCCCAATGGCTACATCCTGACGAACCACCACGTAATCGAAGACGCTGCACGAATCATCGTCGGTCTACAGTCAGGCGAGAAATACCGCGGCACTGTTATCGGCGTCGATCCGGAAACGGACGTCGCCGTGATCAAGATCGACGCGCCTAAGGATCTTCCCACCGTGACGCTCGGCGATTCCAACGCCGCGCAAGTCGGCGACTGGGTACTCGCGATGGGTTCGCCCTTCGGCCTCGATCAAACCGTCACTGCCGGAATCATCTCAAAGAAGGAACGCGAAACTCCGTTCTTCAACGTCTTCCAACGTTTTCTGCAAACTGACGCCGCCATCAATCGCGGCAACAGCGGTGGACCACTCGTAAACATGCGCGGCGAAGTGATCGGCATGAACTCGCAGATCGCGACCTCCACCGGCGATTACAACGGCATCGGCTTCGCACTGCCCGCCAACGAAACAGCTTTCGTTTACAAACAGCTGATCGCGCAAGGCAAAGTTAAACGCGGGTATCTCGGGATCACGTTAGACTCAGTGCACGACGAGTTTGCAAAAGTTTACGGGATGACCGAGGCGAAGGGAGCGATCATCACTTCGGTAACGCCGACTGAACACGGCCAGCAAACGCCCGCAGCCAAGGCCGGTCTACAGCCAAACGACATCATTGTCGATTTTCAAAACGCGCCCGTCGTCAACGCGCAGGATCTGATTCAACGCGTTGCGAGCACGCCGGTGGGCCAGCAAGTGACACTCGCGTTTCTGCGAGACACTAACGGCAAGCTCGATAAAAAGACCGTCAGTGTTGCGCTTGCCGAGCGGCCGTCCACAGCCACACGCGAATGGGTTGGACCAACAAGTACGACGCCGAAGACCACCGATCCACGTGGCAACGCGTTGCGCCTCGGAATCACCCTCGCGGAAATGACTCCGCAACTGCTCGCCGACCGCCATCTCACGGGCGTTCAGGGTCTTTACGTCAAGGACATCGATCCGAACGGTCTCGTCGCCGAGCTACGCAATCCAAATGGTGGACCCGCACTGGTGGAAGGCGACGTGATCAATCGCATCAATCGTATTCCGGTAACTTCGCTCACGGATTTTCAGCGCGTGCTGAGCGGGCTGAAGCCCGGCGATCCAATCGTGCTCAACGTGACGAGGATCCAGCGTGACGTGAAGGGCGATAGATTGTTCCCGCTAATCGTTCAGTTCACATATCAATAGGTTTTATGGCTCAGGCAAAGAAGGCAATTTCAAAAACAAGTGGGAAACTGGCGGCGCGCAGCGCGGCTCGCGCCGCCGTCAAAACTTATCAGAACTACATTAACGGCGAATGGGTCGGCAGCGAGTCGGGTGAGATGTTTGAAAACATCAACCCGGCTGACACTCGCGACATCGTCGGCCGCTTCCCGCTGTCCACGACCGAGGACGTGAACGCCGCGGTCAACGCCGCGCAGAACGCTTTCGATCGCTGGCGCAACACGCCCGCACCCAAACGTGCAGAAATCCTGTTTCGCCTTGGTGAGATACTGATCCAGAACAAGGAACAGTTCACCGCCGATATGACCCGCGAGATGGGCAAGGTTTTGAAAGAAGCCGGCGGCGACGTTCAGGAAGCAATCGACTGCACTTATTACACCGCGGGCGAAGGCCGGCGACTCCACGGCTTCACCACACCGGCCGAGATGCGCGACAAGTTCGCGATGTGCATACGGCAGCCCGTTGGTCTTTGCGGTTTGATCACGCCCTGGAATTTCCCGATGGCGATTCCATCGTGGAAACTGATCCCCGCACTAATCTGCGGTAACACGGTGGTCCTGAAACCCGCCGAAGACACACCGCTTTCGAGTTACAACCTTGTGAAAGCCTGCGAAGAGGCTGGAATTCCGCCGGGCGTCGTAAATCTCGTCACCGGTTATGGCGAGCCTGTCGGCGCCGCGATGACTAACCATCCTGCGTTGCGTTTGATCTCGTTCACGGGATCGACTGAAACGGGTCGTCTCGTCGCGTCTGCCTGCGCGGAGCGAAATGCGATCTGCTCGCTCGAGATGGGCGGCAAGAACGCCATCATCGTGATGGACGATGCCGATATCGATTTAGCTGTTGAAGGCGCCGTTTGGGGCGCCTTTGGTACGTCAGGACAACGGTGTACTGCATCGTCGCGATTGATAGTGCACAAGAAAGTTTACAAACAGTTCGTCTCGAAGCTCGTTGAAAATGCGAAAGCATTGCGCGTCGGCAACGGCGCCGATCCGAAAACCGATGTCGGCCCGGTTATCAACAACGACGCGGTCGAGAAGATCATGAGTTACATCCGTATCGGCCGTAATGACGACGGCGCCACACTCGCTTGCGGTGGCAGACGCCTTTCAAAAGGCGACTACGCAAACGGTCATTTCATCGAGCCGACTGTCTTCAGCGACGCCGCTCGGGACATGCGCATCTCGCAGGAAGAGATTTTTGGACCTGTCACGACCGTGATTCCGGCCAGCTCACTCGAAGACGCAATTCAGATCGCGAACGGCGTGCGCTACGGACTCTCCGCTGCGATCTACACGCAAAACGTCAATCGCGCGTTCAAAGCAATGAACGAAATGTACACCGGCATCTTCTATGTGAACGCATCGACGATCGGCGCCGAAGTGCATCTGCCGTTTGGCGGCACCAAAGCCACCGGTAACGGGCATCGCGAAGCAGGAACCCAGGTGCTCGACATTTTCTCTGAGTGGAAGTCGATCTATGTCGACTTCAGCGGCAAGCTGCAACGCGCCCAGATCGACCAGGTCGAGTCGCCCCAATAAAGCTCCGTCAGTTTCTTACCCGAAAAGAGAATAAAAATCGTGATTGTTGGCCTGCCCAAAGAGATTAAAGACAACGAATATCGCGTCGGATTGACTCCCGCCGGCGTGCGCGCGTTTAAAGACGCCGGTCACGACGTCAGGGTGGAGACCAATGCCGGCGCCGGTTCCGGCTTTGAAGACTCACTTTACGAACGCGCCGGGGCGACGATCGCGAGTTCGGCTGACGAGATATGGTCCACCGCCGACATGATCGTGAAAGTTAAAGAGCCGATCGCGGCGGAGTATCCGCGCATGCGCGAAGGCCAGTTGCTCTTCACGTACCTGCACCTCGCACCGGATCAGGCGCTCACGCAGGAGTTGTTGAAACGCAAAGTCACCGGTATCGCGTACGAAACGATCACCGATCGACGCGGGACGTTGCCGTTGTTGACGCCGATGTCGGAAGTCGCCGGACGCATGGCGATTCAGGTTGGGGCGCACTATCTCGAGAAGATGAGTGGCGGACGAGGAATTTTGTTAGGTGGCGTTCCGGGTGTGCCTGCGGCACGCGTCGTGATTATCGGCGGCGGTGTTGTCGGCACAAATGCGGCGAAGATCGCCGTCGGCATGGGCGCGCACGTCACCATCATCGATAACAACCTCGATCGACTGCGCGAGCTCGACGATATTTTCCTTACCAAGATTTCCACCCTCGCGTCGAGTGCTTACATGATCCACGATGCGATCTCTCAGGCTGATTTGATCGTCGGAGCCGTCCTTGTGCCGGGCGCCGCGGCGCCGAAACTCGTCACTCGTGGGATGTTGAAAGACGTACCGAACGGCGCGGTGATTGTTGACGTTGCGGTTGATCAGGGCGGATGCATCGAGACGACGCACCCGACCACGCACTCGAATCCAACGTTTTACGTTGAAGGCGTGTTGCACTACTGCGTCGCCAACATGCCGGGCGCAGTTCCACGCACTTCGACGTTTGCGTTGACGAATGCAACGCTGCCTTACGCTCTTAAGCTCGCGAACAAAGGTTTCTTTGAAGCGATTGGAAACGATGCGGGTTTGAAAGCAGGCGTCAACACGTACATGGGCCACTGCACTTACGAAGCAGTCGCGTCAGCACAAGGTATCCCGTATTCACCACTAGAGAACCTAATCCGTAATTTATCCGTTTAATCCGCGGCTACTTCTGAGATGCACATCAGAAGCTGTTCAGCAGAAACGGGCTTGGCGAGAAACGCGTTGACCTGCTCCGACTCGTCAGTCGTGTTTTTAGGGTCGAGCGCGCTGAGCAGGATGATTGGCAGATGGGCCAGGTGCTGGCTGTTCCTCACGAAGCGGCACAACTCGTAACCATCCAGGTTCGGCATCAATGCGTCAGTAACGATCACATCAATCCGAGTACTCAACAAAAACTTCATCGCTTCCAGACCGTCACCCGCAGAAACAACTGCATATCCCGCACGCTCCAGCACGACTTCCAAATAACGTCGCAGCGCCGGGTCGTCCTCGACCAGAAGCACACACCTGGGATCTTCCGGCGTGTTGACCATGGTTGGTGGTAGATCGAGTTCCTGCGGTGTAATCATGACGTGAGCTGTTACGTTGGGCCTTGTGAGGGCTCCGAGATTGAGCCGGGGTGGCTCGCGTAAGCAGGTTAGCCCGCCACCTGGGAGTTTGTCAATGTTTTGCGATGTTGGGCACGGGCTTAATCGATGAAGGCGCGGTGCCAGAGTTCGAGCCCTAAAAGCTGGAAAACATGGAGGTTATAGTCTTCTCGACCCGAGAAATTTGCGTCCAGCACCTTTTGGACTTCGTTCGGTCTGAAGATCCCGCGACGTCTGACCGTCTCTTCGGCGAGCAAGTCGGAGATCATCGTTCGCAGAGGTCCCCGGAGCCACGATCGGATAGGCGCACCGAACCCGGCCTTTTTACGCCAGACGACGTCTTTCGGCAGGACGCTTTCGAGTGCTCGCTTAAGCACGTACTTCCGCTTTAACCCGTGCAGCTTCAAACGCGCCGGCATGCGCGCGGCCATTTCGATCATCTCGCGATTCAAAAACGGCACTCGTACTTCGAGGTTCGCCGCCATTGACGTCTTGTCAGTCGTCATCAGATTGAGACACGGCAAAAACGTTTTCAGATCGACGTACAAAAGCCGGTTCAGCGGATCCGCGTCGGCGACGCGCGCGAAGTAAGCGCGATGCGCCGCGTAAGGATCAATCTCGCGTGTGACTGCGCGCAACTCGTCTGAGTAGAGCTTGCGTTTCATGTCGTTAGTGAAGTAAGTGCCATAGCCGAGATAACGATCTTCAAAATCGAGAGCCGCGCTGCGCGCAAACTTCTTCGCATTGCGAAGTGGCGCGGTCAGTCGTCCCGGTCGTCCCCCCGGCAAAGCACCGGCGACAGTTTTCATGAGCGGTCGTCGCAACAGGCCCGGCACTGGATCGAACGCGGATGCAATCTTCATCGCCATCTGCCGCGGGTAACCGGCGAACACTTCATCGCCGCCCATGCCCGAGAGCATCACGGTGAGCGTCTCGCGCGCAGCGCTGGAGATGAGATAACTCGGAATCGCCATATCGATTGGCGGCTCTTCCATGTGATGGACCAGCTTCGGAAGGAGATCCACGACCGAAGGTTTCAACATGATCTCGTGATAGTCAGTCTGTAGCTGCTCGTTCACACGCCGCGCCCAGCGGACGTCGTCGGGAATGATGTCGTAACGCAGATCTTCACTCTCGATACCGACGGTGTAAGTGCTGATTGGGCGGCCGTTGCTGTGTCGCGCCATCATCGCGACGATGCCGGACGAGTCGATGCCGCCGGACAAAAACGAACCGAGTGGAACGTCCGCAACCATCTCCATCTTGACGACGCGATCAAGCGTGTCGAGCACGCGCTCGCGCCACCAGGCTTCGTTCCTCCCTTCTTCGATCGTGGAGAACGACACGTCCCACCATTGCACGAGTTTGATTTCACTATGGTGAAACTGAAGCAGGTGTCCGGGTGGAACAGTGTTCACGCCTGCAAAGAGGGTGTTCGGATCGGGCGACCAGAGAAACGTCAGAAACTGGTGCAGGGCTTCGGGATTGAGTTCGGCCTTGACCAAACCGCTCGCGAGGATTGCCTTAATCTCTGAACCGAAAGCAAACGCTGCGGGGGTATCGCTCTTCGCTGGAATGAAGGTGTAATAGAGTGGCTTGATACCGACATGATCGCGAACGAGAGTCAGTGTGCGGTCCTTGTTGTCCCAAACGGCGAACGCAAACATGCCGTTGAAACGACCCACCGCCTCCCAGCCCCACTCGGAGATCGCTTCCAGCAACACTTCCGCGTCGCAGTCTGTTTGAAACTCGTGACCGAGCGAGCGGAGTTCTTCGCGTAGTTCGCGGTAGTTGTAGATCTCGCCATTGAACGTGAGGACGTAGCGTCCATCGTGCGATAACATCGGCTCGTGCCCGGCAGGCGAGGGATCGATGATCGCGAGACGTCGATGACCGAGGCACGCACGTCGATCCGAAGCGTCTATGGGATCGGAAACCCACGTACCGGAATCGTCGCGCCCGCGATGCTCAACACTCGCGAGCATCGCCGCGATCGACCGTTCCGGCTCCCGACAAACAATTCCCGCAATCCCACACATGATCACTTAGCCACAAAAAGCACAAAAGCACAGATTTATTTTTGTTAGTAGCAGTGCCGCTTTGTTTTGCTTTTTATTTTGTGTTTTTGTGCCTTTTTGTGGCTACTCAATCTCCATTGGGCGTCGCTCGCGGAGGGAGTCGAGCACCCGAAACGTTGCGCGGCTCGTTGCGGCGAGTTCGTCGAGACCGATCGGCGCCGCTCCGCCCTGCATCACGCTCGCGCAAACCGCGCGCACCTGTTCCTGCTGACCTTTGTCCTGGGTTTTCAACGCGATCTGCTCTTCGCGTCCATCTTTGTAAAGCGTCGCGCGGCGAAAGTCCTCGAGCACAAAAACGCGTCCGCCGCCAAAAATCTCGACACGCTCTTTCGCGAGTCCTTTATCGCCCTCAGCGAGGTACGCCACACTCCCATTCGAGCCATCGGCAAACCGCAGCGTGATAAAAACTGAATCAGCATCGACGATCTTGCTCGACTTCGCGCTGATCGATTCCGCGAACAGATAAACCGGCGGCGCCCCGGTCAGGTACTGCATCAGGTCGATAAAGTGACAGACTTCGCCAACGATCCTGCCGCCACCTTCTTCGCCGTTCTGTAACCAGTGTTCCTTCGGAATGCGACCCGCGTTCACGCGATAAAGAATCGAGAGCGGCGTGTGGCACTCGTGGAAAAACTCTTTTGCGCGTTGCGCGAGTGGTGAGAAGCGGCGGTTGAAGCCGACCATCAGTTTCGCGGACGAACTTTCGGCCACCTCCAACACTGACTCGAGCTGTTCATCGTTGAGCGCCAGCGGCTTCTCGACAAACACATGCTTGTTTCGTTCCAGTGCCGCGCGCGCGAGCTCGGCGTGCGTGTCGTGCCGCGTGCCGATGACGACGAGATTCACATTCGTATCGTCAAGCACTTCGCCACCGCTCGACACCGCATACGCAAATCCAAATCTCTTGCCGACATCGTGCGCCGAAATGCCTGACGCCGTAGCGATCGAACGAAACTCAACACCTTCAGTCCTGAAGTGCGGCAGCAACATCGCCGGCACGTAACCGCCCGCGCCAATCACGCCCAGCACGATCGACTTTTCAGACTTTCGCACCTGCGCGGTGCTGAGCGAAATTTTGCGTGCGACTTCCGCAGCCGGATCGTAGTTGAGCACGACGCCGAGGTTCGGCTCGTGCAGCTCTCCCGAAATCAGCTGGTACGCACGATCCGCCTCAGCGATTGCAAAGCGATGCGTCGTAAGTCGCTCGACGTTGAGCCGTCCTTCGGCAATGAGCGCGAGAAAGCTCTCAATGTTTCGCTTCTCAGTCCAACGCACATACGGCAGCGGATAATCGTGACCTCGTTCTTCATACTCGGGATCGTACCGCCCTGGTCCATACGACATCGAAACGATCAGCTTGAGCTCGCGACTGAAGAAGGGCTGTCGAGGAATGTCCATACCGGTCATGCCGACGACGATCACCCGTCCTTTCAATCGCGAGACACGCGCCGCGAGCTCAATTGGCTGATTGGAGTCGGTGGCAGCAGTAATCAAAACGGCGTCCGCACCGTGGCCTCTGGTCCACGTCTCGATCTCTTTTGCTGCTGCTTCGTTTGAGACCACCGCCTTGTCTGCGCCCATCTCGAGCGCGAGGGCGACTCGCGATTCGTCGAGATCCAATCCGAACACGCGACAACCATTTGCCTTGAGCAGTTGAACCGTAAGCTGGCCGACCAGGCCCAACCCGATCACAACTACCAATTCGCCAAGAGTCGGCTCAGCCAGTCGCACACCCTGCAAAGCAATTGCTCCGAGCGTGCCGTAAGCCCCTGATTCAAAGCTCACGTCCTGCGGAAGTTGAACGCAAAGGTTCTGCGGCACTGACAACACCTCCGCGTGTGACGCGTAACCAACACCCGCACACGCGACGCGATCGCCAACCTGAAACTCCGTCACATCGTCTGCGACCGCAGCGACGATCCCCGCAGCGCTGTAGCCGAGTGCCTGCGATGCGGCCATCTTATCGCGCACTGAAGCAAACGTGTTGAGCAGTCCTTCGTTCTTCACCTTCGCGACCACGGCCTTGACGAGATCGGGACGCTGTCGGGCCTCCTGGACCAGGCCCTTGCTCACCAGTTCAACCGCCGCCCGCTCAGTCCCCGCGCTGATCAACGACGCCACCGTCCGCACAAGCACACGCCCCTTCTGTAGCGCCGGCACCGGCACTTCACCTACAAACGGCTTCCCAGTCTTTCGGTTTTGCAACACCTGCTTCATAAATTCGCATTCGCCCGCGCTAATCCGCGGCTAAAACTCGTTCAATCAATCCACTAACCCATTCAGCGCGCGCGTCCCATGTGCCTGAAGCAACCGCCGCCTGGCGTGTCGCGGCCGTCGCGGAGTCAGTATCGTGCAATGCTTCTTCGACAAGGCGGATAAAATCATCGCGCGTGCGCGCGATCCGGAGCACGTCGCGCATCGGCTCGTACTCAGGCAACGGCGAAATCACCACCGGCTTTCCGGTCGCCAAATATTCGCGCACCTTGATCGCCGACCCGTAACTTGTAAAAGACTGCTCAGTTTCCCACGGCAAAACGCAAACGTCGAATCCAGCGGCATACGCAGGCAACTCCGCGTAAGGCACAGGCGGTAAAAAGTGCGTGTTCGGCAACTCTTCGATATCGAGACCGCGCGACTTGTTGCCGATGAAGACCCATTGCCATTCGGGTCGCTCGCGCGCCGCTCGCTTGATCAACTCCTGATCGACGAGCCAGGGTTCCACGGCGCCAAAGTAGCCCAGCCGCGGCCGTGGAATTTTAGCGATAGCTGGCGCGACTTCGATGTTACCCTCACTGACGCGCCGCCAGTGATCGAAATCAACTGCCTGCTCGAGCAGGTGCGAGCGTTCACATCCGCGCGTGGCCTCGGTGAAGAGCTTTCGACCCGAATAGAAAACGAGATCGGCAGCATCGATTGCGCGTTCATGAAGCGCGCGTATCAGGGCCGGATCGGTAGCGTGATCCATCGTGTTCGCATCATACTTGTCCGACACGTGATAGACCACTGCCGACTCATCAAGCGTTCCAATCATGTCGGCAGCGGTGGGAATCGCAATCCAAAGTATCGGTTTCGTAAGGCCGCGACTGCGTGCGAGACGTTTGATCTGGGCCCCGATCAACCGGCGATTGATCGAGCGCGCCGCGGCGGTGCCGAAGAACGGCAAACTAGCTGGTGAGACGACCGTAATACCTTCGTCTGTTTGGCGAGCGAGTTTAGAGTAACTACCAAGCTTGCGTCTGATTCGCGGCAGCAGGTCCTTATGGCCCAGCGAAGGCAAGCCCATCGAGATCGAGTTGACGAAGATTACCTTGTTGCCCGCACGCGCGAACTTGCGCATCAGGTGGGCCTTGGAATGTGGGTGGTGATACCACCAGTCTTCACCGCCAAAGCAGATAATTGATTGGTTTCGTAGCACGAGACTCACAGATTTTACATGACCGACCGCCCCCAAACATCTCAAATTGCGCCATGGATCCTCATGGCAGCGGTCGCCGTGGTTTATCTCCTGTTCCCGACGCGTGTTTACTACTGGGACGGTATCGTATTCGCGCAGGCGATTGAAGACGCTGCCGCGCTAAACCCCTCCCTCGTTCACCCCAACCATCTTATCTACAACTTCGTCGGCTATCTCTTCTACAAGTTGCTGCGCTCACTCGGCGCCGAGATGAGAGCGCTGACCGCGCTACAGATCCTGAACAGTCTTCTCAGCGCTGCGTGCGCGAGAGTTTTCTTCTCGATACTCTTCGACACCCTGCGATCGTTTTACGTCGCGATGTGTCTCACGGTGCTGTTTGCTTTCTCAGCCACGTGGTGGAAATTTTCGACTGACGCGAATGCTTACGTTCCGAGCGTCCTCTTTCTGCTGATCAGCTTTTACCTCGTGCTGCCGCGTCAAAAAGCAAGGCCGTTGCTGCTGGCGATCACGTTTTTCGTCAGCCTTGCGTTTCACCAGCTCGCGGTCGTGATGTGGCCCGTGTTGGCGCTGGGTGTTTACTTGCAGGATGGTCCGTTGTCGATCCGGCAACGTGCTCTGAATGCGTTTTACTTCTCGGCCGTTGCCGCAGTTCTCGTCGTCGCGACGTACTCTTACTTGTTCTACCTCGCGTCAGGAACGTTTGATCTCCAGCGGCTGTTAACCTGGACCGCTTCTTACTCGCCTGATGCCGACACCCGTTTCAATGTGTGGTCCAACCTGCAATACTCTCTGCGCGGGCAGGTGCGCCTCTTCTTCGGCGGCCGGTTCAACTTACTCAAGGGTCTCGTGAACCCGTTCGTAGTTCTTCTAATCGTAGCGCTTGCGGGCGCAGTCGCTTTGGTAGTCTTCAACACGTTAAGAACTTTGGTGCGCCGGATCGCTCTTGGTACGCTTCCGAAACTGCACCTGGATACACGGCAGAAGACCGTGCTGCTCCTGTCGCTATTCTGGGCATTTCTCTATCTCGTGTTCCTTTACTTCTGGCTGCCACAGAACACTTTCTACAGACTTTTCTATCTTCCTGCTCTGATCTTGCTGCTCGGTTTTCTCCTCGTCGCGGCGCAAAATAGAAGGTCGCGGTCACGAACACTCTTAATGTTTGTCGTCGCCGTCGCGCTCGCGAATTTTCTTTTCCTGATTTATCCGTTTTCACATGTCGAGAAATATCCGCCGCTCGCATTTGCACTACAGATGAATCGCGAATGGCCACCCGGCACAGTGATCTACTACGGCGCGGTAAATTCCGACCAGGCGCTCGTGCGCTACTTCAATCCGTCAACACACTGGAAACTGCTGCGCGCGGATTCCATCACAACCCTCGGCGACGCATGGCTCGAAACTACCGCCATCGAGCAGATCTCTTCGACGCCCACGGGAGCTGAATGGCTTAACTCACACGCGCGCAAAGACTCGTTGAAAGAATTGAACGACGGTAGTTACAGGATTCGCTTCATTCAGGTTTATTAGCCACACTTTTGGCCACACACAATCCCGAAACTCCGAATGGAATGTTCATGTGTCTCAACACGAAACTCTCGGCGCCGAGCACTCGTCCCAACACGCCATTTAGCGCCGGCACGTTGATATTGTTTTCACTCGCTGCCGTGATCCCCGCCACGCGCATTAACTTTCGCATCAGCAGGATCGGCAGAAAGAACGTGATGTTGGCATACGTCGTCCGCTCAATCTCAAACCCGGCTTTTTCTAGCACGTGTCTTAAATCCGGGAGTCGATAACGCCGCCGGTGATTGCTCACATCATCCTGCACGCCCCACAGAAACATAAACGTCGGCACAAACAGCAACACGCGGCCACCGGGCCGGAGCACGCGTCGCATCTCCCGCAACCCGGCGAGATCGTCGTCCATGTGCTCGACGACGTCGAGCGCCGTCACCAGATCGAAAGTACCGTCAGCGTAAGGAAGCTTTTCAGCCGCGCCCAGCCTCACCTTTTCGAGCCCACGCTCACGACAAAACGCCAGCGCATCTTCGGAAATATCGACTCCTTCCGCGTCGCCATATTCCGAAAGCATCAGCAGGTTCGCACCAGTGCCGCAACCAACATCGAGTATGCGCGGGCGACGATCGGTCACGCGGCGACAAATGTCTTCAACAAAGCCGGCGAGGATCTTGCGGCGCCCGATGTACCACCAGTGCGACTGCTCCACGCGGAACATGATTGGATACGTGTGTTCCTTCATCAGCCTCGGATCAGACGGATTAACTGCACGATGCCTACGGATGCAAAGACGGTTAATAAACCGTGCATGGGCAGGACGTAACGGATCTCAGTGTGTCCGACGGTGCCCGGCACGAGGTAGTAAAGGACTGTTACAAGCATTAAGCAAGTGAGCCGCCAGTCGGTGCGCGCCGCGGCATAGATCCCGAACGCAGCCAGCGGCAGAAACAGGTAACGCGCGACGCTCTGAATCGTCCCCAGCACGTTCACACCAAATGCGAGCACGCCGCCTTGCCAGTTCGGTGGCAGACACTTCGCGCTCGTCACGTTGATGCCGCTGATTCCCGTGTACGGCACTGGATCACCGGCAACTTTCAGCATGCCCCACATCCGTCCGGCCATCACACCCAAATACCAAACCGGATGCTGCCGGATAAACGCGAGTGACTCGCGCGTGCGTTCGCGGTCGCGGCGAATGCCGTCCGGCCACTGGATATCGACTTGCATTTCCGGCGGCCAGCCCATCCTTTCACGTTCACGCGCGAGCATCTTATCGTCGCCGAAGATGAACCCATGCTGCTGCCCGAGTTCGGTCTCGCCCAGGCCTTCCCAGAGATTGACTCCGATCGTTCCGCCCGTCGGTGTGAAATCCGGGAAGACCAGGTAATTACGGATCATGATTGGAGCTATCAAAAGAACTGTGCCGGCTAACGCGGCTGCGGCCATCTTCAAACGCAGCGACGAGGCCGCTTTGACGAACAGAAGCATCGCGATGGCCCAACCTACACACAGGTACAATGGATTCACACGCAACCAGCACGCGATTCCGAGCGCGGCTCCTGCGGCGAGCGCGAGCCGCACACTTTTGCGCTGCGCCGCAAGAATTAACAACCAGTTGCCGCCAAGCACAAACCACGTGGTAGGCACGTCGGCGGAAGGATAGGCGGCATACATCGCAAACAACGGCGACAGCGCGACGAGGAAGCCGCTCGCGATCGCCGCACGCAGCCCCCAGACAGTCGCTGCAATACCCGCGATCAGTAGTAACGACAAGATTAAATCTACGAACCACAACACCAGTTGCACCGAATACGCCGAACGATCGCCGGTGAATTTGTAGATGAGGGCAACGAGTGCGGGAAACGCAGGTGGATACTGGACCAGGTCAGTGCGAGTGGCGTCGTCGATCCAGAAAAGTCTTTGACGCCCGTCGAGGATGTCGCGCGCCTGCCGGTCAAACTTCGCGTACGAGCCCACTTGAAACCACGCGGGATCGTTGAGATGCGCGCGCATGAATTGCAGCGTGAGGACGCGTACGCTAATCGCGATTAGGATTAACGTGAACAATATCGCGAGCTGTTTTCGATTGATCCGCAAAGCGATCTTTTAGGCACAGGAAGCACAAAAACACAAATTGCTCTTCTAAAATTTTCGCGCTTTTGGGCGCCCTGAGTTTTTTCTGCGCCAAATGCATCCTGTTAATCCGGGGATGCTGTTAACGCCTTAAACTCGTCAATCACTCGCTGCGCGTTATGCGTCCACGTATGCTCCCTCTGAGCAACTTCTC
>DAIOGT010000008.1:0-11635 GCA_036745095.1 Pyrinomonadaceae bacterium | reverse complement strand
TCAATCACTCGCTGCGCGTTATGCGTCCACGTATGCTCCCTCTGAGCAACTTCTCTCGCCCGAGCACCCAGCGACTTACGCAATCCCTCATCGTCGGTCAGTCTCACGATCGCTGCTCTCAACTCATCGACGTTTCCGGGGTCAACGAGCAGCGCCGTATCACCATCCGCCAGCACCTCGCCGATCTGTCCGAGACGACTCGCGACAATCCCTTTTCCCATCGCCATGTACTCAAAAATCTTCGTCGGCGATCCGAAGAACTCGCTACCATCAGCAAGCGGCACATGCGGCGCGACGAGTATGTCGCAAGCATCGAGCAAACCCGGCACGCGATCGTGGCCTACTGCGCCCGTGAAGATCACACGCCCCGTCGCGACTTCATCTTCGAGTCGCTTCTCGACCTCACCGTGCAAGCTGCCGCTTCCTACCAACAGAAACCGCAGCGGCACATTGAAAGGAATCATTTTGATGGCCGCGGCAAGCTTCTCGACACCATGCCATGGACCAAACGTCCCGACAAAACCCGCCACGACCTCATCGTTTCGAATACCAAGCTCACGCCGTCTCTCCGCCCCGCCGACGCCCGGTCGAAAGCGCTCCACGTCAACGCCATTCGGATTGACGACGATCTTATTCGCCGCGACGCCGCGCGCCTCGAGGTTTCGTCGCTCGACGTCCGAAACGACAAAAATACGCGCCGCAGCGTCAAGGTTCAATCGCTCGTATCGCTCCAGCAAATCGAGACTGCCCACGCGGTCCCAGTTCCGGCCCACCCAAACTTCCGAACCGTTGTATTCGAGAAACAGCGGGCGCTTCGTGCGGTTCGCGGCCACAACACCGGCCCAGCTAAACCGCGCGTACCGCTGATAGATGAAATCGGGATCGACTTGCTCAATCAACGGCGCCGCGCCACGTGTGAAAACAAGATTGTTATGAATCTCGAAAAGTGCGCGCGTGCCGCCGCCGGGTTGAGGCGGAACCACCGTGAAGCGATCTTCCGAGGCGTTGAGACCCGCAATGAGGTCGTTGCTGATGATCTGCACTTCGACGCCGAGCGCTTCGAGTCCTTCAACAACGCCCTTGATGTGACTCGCAGCGCCGCCCGCTTGTGTGCCTGGTCCAGGCGTCGCGCGGAGGTAAACAACACGCAGACGTGAACGTTGAGTGATCTCGCGCGGCGTATCCGCAAACCGCAGTGTTTCTTCTTCGAGGCGCTGTAACTCTTTACGCGACTGCGCGACGTCGCTCGCGCTCGTGAGTGTTTCGCGACCGAGTCTCGCAGGCGCTCCCAGCAGCACGTTTGACCGAGACTTTCTAACCATCTCGCCATGCGCGTCGAGCATCAGCACCTCGCGCGCGCCCGCGAGTGCGCCAAAGACGAGGAAAAGATTTTGGCCGCGTTGCCACGGCAGTCGCTCAGTCGCAATCGCGAGGACATCCGGCCGGAGCGCGCGCAGGGATTTCAGGCGTTTGATGTGACTGCCGGTTTCGAACTCGGCACGCGAAATCACCTCGATTGAGCAATCAGGGTAGAGTTGGACCAGTTTGTCTCGCCAGCGCGATAAGTCGCCGCTGAGTGCCAGCAGAACAACTTTCATCCCCGCAGGCTCCCAAGCACAAACACCTCGGTGAACGATCGTCCGGTGCTGGTGTGGAAATGAAGCGCGACGAGGGCAAAGATCGCGGCGTAGCTGATGGTTGAAGCGATAGCGGCGCCCTGGGCGCCGTAACGAGGCACGAGCGCAAACACGAGCACGAGATTGAGTATCAAGGTCGCAATCCAGTAGAGCGGAATCGCCCGCGGCAGCCCGAGCGCATTGAAGTGTTGGACCAGCACGGATTCCAGTCCTATCAAATAAACGCCCGGCAGCAGGATCAAGAGCAGCTTCGTCGCGTCCGCGAACGCTGGGCCATAGATTACAGGCAGCAAGAGGCTGAAAGGAACCGCGGCAAGACAACAGACAAACATAATGACCGTCGTGTATCGGCTGACGAGGCAAGTGGTCTCTCCGCGTACGTCCTGTTCAGTGGTGACGCGTGGAAAGAGCAACGTCGCGATCACGCCCGGCAGCAACATCAACAGCAGTGCAAACTGTGACGCAATGCTGTAAACGCCCGCCTCTGCCGCGCCGCGAAAGTGGTTCACGACGAGCAGGTCAGCGCGGATGATGATCGCGCCCGCCAGAATCGAAATGTGAAACTTCAGACCGTAAAGGATCATCCGCCGCAGAAGAGCAATGTCAGCCCGCCATTTTGCGTGGGCCACCGTCTTTGCGGAAATTATGAGCAGTACGGTGATCGCGATCGCGACGACGATGCTGGCGAGCGTATTGAAGGTAACAAGCGTTTCGAGACCGCGTTTCAGAAGCAACAAGACCAGCACCGCGTTGATGAGGACAAACGATTGACCGGCGAGATCGAGCAGGTTGAACTCGCGTACTTTTCCGACCGCGAGGAGGATGTTCAGACCGATCAAGCTGATTAGTTGAAACGGGATCGAGATCGCCGCGATGCGTATCAGTTCAGGTGAGACAAAACCGAACCAGTCCGGCCGGAGAGAAGCGATGGCGCTGAGCGCGAGCGCTAGAAAGGCGCCGATACCGAGGGCAAAAATGAGTGAGTTGATCGCAGCAGCACGAAAGCGTGCCTGGTCCTGTGCGATGAAATATGTGTTTGACGAAGGAAGTCCGAAGCTGCCTAGCTGAACGATCGTCGCGACTGCAACGTTGATCACCGCCAACTGCCCAACGCCGTCCGCGCCGAGCCACCACGCAACGATGACTCCCGCAACGACGCTGTTGAAGATCATCAACAGGCGCGTCGCAAAGGTCCACCCAACCTGGGATGAAAAGGTCATACGACGTAAATTTGTTTTAAGAGTCGATCCACCTCTCGTACCACAAGCTCAGATTCAGCAACGCCCAAAGATGAAATCCCCAATCGCGCGTCTTCGCGCGGTGCTCTTCGAGCATCCGGCTCACGAACCCGTAATCGAGCAAATCACGCCGCCGCATCGACGAGTTCATCAGGTGATCGTCGAACCATCCACCCAATCCCTCGCGAAACCACTCACGCACGGGCGCGCCGAAGCCGCGCTTTCGTTCGTACAACAGATCGCGCGGCAGGATCTCTTCAAGCGAGCGTTTGAGAATGTGCTTACCGCTCGTTCCCTCGACTTTCAAAGCGCGTGGCAACGCGAGCGCATACTCAACCAGATGATGATCGAGAAACGGCACACGCGCTTCAACACTCGTCGCCATCGTGATCTTGTCAACGCGCATCAGCAACAACTCAGGGAGTCGCAGCTTCAACTCCAGATACGTCATACGCGATAGAAAATCCGCATCCGGCCGCTCACGTTCGATATGTTTTAAATACGACTCAACCACACGCAACGACGAAAGACCATTCAACCGCTCGCGCACCTGTTGCGACAGCACACGCGGCTTGAACGTCTCGTCGTAAACCACCACACCGCCCCAGAACAACGGCTCATCCGCGCCAAGCCGGCGAATCAATTCGATCGCTGCGCGCTTTCGACCTGTCGCTTCCAGCGCCGGTCGAGACAGGTTTGAGATCGCGCGGCGCAACGAAAGCGGTAACGCTTCAGCATGACGCCAGAAGTTTTCATAAATGCGCAGGTGTCGCACGTAGTTGTCATAACCACTGAAGATCTCATCGGAGCCTTCACCAACCTGGACCACGATCGTTCCCGAATCGCGCGCGAGCTTTGAAACGTAGTAGAGCGGCACACAAACCGGATCGGCGATCGGCTCGTCCTGATGAAAAACCATGCGCGGCAGAAACTCGTGCATCTCTTTCTCGGAGATGATCACTTCGTGATGGTTGGTCCCAAACTGTCGCGCGATGCGACGCGCGGGCTCGAGTTCGTTGAGATACTCAGCATCGCTGAAGCCGACTGTGAACGTCTCAACAGGCCGCGACATTTGTTCCGACATCAAGGCGACATTCGCAGACGAATCGACGCCGCCCGACAGAAACACGCCGAACGGCACGTCTGACATCATTCGTTTGCGGATGGAGTCGCGCAGCAGACGCAAAATTTCCGCGCGGTGTTCTTCTTCACTTCCTTCGACTTTCCGTTCCGGCGGAAGCGCGTCCCAGTACTGCTGGATGTTGAGCGTTCCGTCGCGCGTCAACGTCAAAACGTGACCGGCGGGAAGTTTGTGAATGTCGCGAAAGAGCGTAGTTGGCGCAGGCGTGGTGAGAAAAGTCAGGTAGTGATACAGGGCCTGCTCGTCGATGTCCGGAGTCACTGCCGGATGTTGCAGAATCGCCTTGATCTCCGACGCAAAAATAAAGCGGCCCTCTTTGTGATAGAAGTACAGCGGCTTGACGCCGATTCGATCACGCACAAGGACGAGGCGCTCTTTGTTTTCATCCCAGATCGCAATGCCGTAGTCGCCTTCGAGCTCGTGGATGAAGTCGAGGCCACGTTCTTCGTAGAGGTGCAGAATGGTTTCGGAATCGGTGCGTGATGAATATTTGTGACCACGTTTTTCGAGGTCGGCGCGAATGAGTGCGTGGTTGTAGATCTCGCCGTTGAAGACGAGCCACGTGCGGTCGTCGCAGCCTTGCATTGGCTGGTGACCGGCAGCGGAGAGATCGATGATCGAGAGACGACGAAAGCCAAAGCCGCCGCGACGATCGTCGAAGATCAACTCACCCGCGTCATCCGGACCACGATGAGTCATCTCATCGCGCATGCGCGCGAGCAGCGATGGCTCAATCGAACCTTCACTCGCGCCGTATTCCCAAACTCCGCAAATCCCACACATCTAATTTATTTTCCAGCTAAGCTTGCTTACGCGCCCGGAAATTCGCCAGCAAGCAGACATAGCATCGCGCATCTGTCCGTAATCGTGCGATACAGGCTGGCTCTCCAGAACCGGCTCCACTTCTGAATTCAACAAAGCAACAACCAGACCGCCAGCTTCAACAGCCGCGCCAGTCACGAGCACATCGAGGCGCGGTGCAAAATGAAATCGCGCTTCGTAAACATGTTCACCGTCACCAAAAAATTCGTCGTCGATCAACCAGCAGCGTCCGCGCTTATCGAATGTTACTGAGCGCCGGTGCGTGACAGGATACCCGTAATGCTCCGCCACCACCTTGTCAAAGTCGTCGCTCGTTTTCCACTCGAGCACGTGCGGGTTCGCTTCGTTCCCGATCACAAAGGGCGTGTTCACGCGGATCGTGTTCTGCTCGAGACCGTCGATCTGCACAGTGGAATGATACGCGGTGGAACGAAACTCGTGTCGCTTCGCAAGATCAGCAGAGTAAACGTATGTCCCGGGATCGACGATGATTGCCCGACCGCCTGCCGAGACTTCGATACTCAAAACATCATTGTGCCCGTGAGATCCGCGTCCGTTGATCCCTGCTCCACTTGCGTTGAAACAAAGATAAAGATCACCCTCGCGCATGATGTAAGTGCCGGCATGTGGAAACGCCTGCGAAACCGCGTACCGATTTGAGGAGGTCATCTCCTGAAACGCGCGCACGCCTTCGGCGCCAAGAATCCAGAACAACTCTTCCGGCGGTTCCGCGGTGTCAATCTTCAATCCCGGATCTTTGAAGACAACCGCGCCAATCGCGAGCAGGTACGCGTGATCGTCCGCGCGTCGCTGATGCATCGGCAGCACCTGGCCGCTATCCGTGTCGCCAATGAGGGGCGCAAACCCGTCAGGCCGCAGATAAGAGCGAACATAGATCAGCATCTGATGTAGCTTGCTCCAGCACTTCTGCTCGAGGTCCTCCTCGTTGAGCTGACAAAACAGAAACGAATAGAGAAAGAGCTCGAGCACGAAGCGATGATATCCGGTCGATGCCTCGTAGTCGGCGCCATCCGCAAGCACCTGCTTGTCCATCTCCTCGAGCATGCTCACGAAGCCCACGTTGCCCCAGTATTCGGAATCACGGTACTCGAGCAAAAAGTATCCCAGCCAGGTCATGCCGGCGAGATCTGAAAGGTAATGATTGCTCGTTGCAAGGTGTGAAAACTCGAGATGGGCGCAAATGTAATCCCCGTGCTCCTGAAACAGTCGCAGCAGGAGTTCAAGAGAGTCGTGATCAAACTGCGGTGAATGACGAAACACATGAAACGCGGCGATGAGGTTCATCACACGGAGCGCAACTTCCATTGCACACGTCCAGTTTGCGCCGCGCCCATAAGGGTTTTGCTCGTGCCAGCTTCGTAACTGCGAAAAGAACTCAGCGCTGTAGCGCTCATCATTCGTGATGAAGTATGCACGCGCGAGCATGACGAAGTGGCCGAGACGATTCAACTCCCAAAGCACGCGCACGTCCGAACCATCGCCGCGTATCAGATTGATGTCGGCGTGATAATCCAACGGCCACACATAGCCGGAAAGCGGATCCCGTGCCCACTCGATCTCTTCGCCAAAACTTTTTTCTCCAAAGCCAAGCAGTGGCCAGCGATGCTCTTCAACGATCAGGTTAGCTGAAGCGATCAGCTCCCTGGCCTGCGTTGGAAAATGCATACGGTAGAAGTCGGCGCTCGCGCGGTCGGTAAAGCCGCGGAAGAATTCTCCGTCGCGATCTCCGCGGAAATGGCCCAACCATTGTTCCGCGCTCATTCGACGATCCCATAAGTCCGCCGGTTTCTTTGTGCCGTTCAGGACACGCACGCGCTCCTTCCGCTGGTCTATCGAAACGAAGGCGCGACGCCACGCCTCGCGCGCTGCGGTCGTCAGCTTCACCTCTCCGCGAAGCGCGCGTTTGATTTTGTTCAAAAGTGGCATTAACGGAATTGTTCGAGCGCATCGAGGATACGCTCAGACGTGTGGCCGTCCCAGAGTGGCGGTTGCCGGACGGCTTTCTTTGCGGAGCCGTTGAGGGTGGCACTCGCGGCGGCAATGATCTTTGTTGTGTCAGTACCGACGATAACGTTTGTTCCCATCTCGACAGTGATCGGGCGCTCAGTGTTTTCGCGCAAGGTGAGACACGGAATGCCGAGCGCCGTAGTTTCTTCCTGAATGCCGCCGGAATCAGTCAAAACAACGCGCGCGCTGCTCGAGAGATTGAGAAAGTCGAGATAGCCCAGCGGCTCAATGATCCGCAGATCTTTTATCGACTCGACACGGTCGCTCAAGCCGAGATCGGCGATCGTTTTTCGCGTGCGTGGATGAACGGGAAACACGATCGGCAACTTTGCTGCGATCACTTCGAGCGCCGCAAGGATCCGTTCAAACGAATCGCGCAGATCGACGTTCGACGGACGATGCAACGTGAGTAAACCGTAATCGATGCCTGCGAGACCTAACTGTTCTCTTGTGGGCAGCGCACGGGCGACTTCAAGATTCCGTTGCAGCGAGTCGATCATGACGTTTCCCACAAAGCGAATACGCTCGCGGGGAATGCCTTCAGCAAGCAAGTTCTCATCCGCATCGTGCGAAGGTGTGAAAAGCAGGTCCGCGATCTGATCCGTCAAAAGCCGGTTGATCTCTTCGGGCATCGTGCGATCGCGGCTACGCAATCCGGCTTCTACGTGGGCCACCTTTACTCCGAGCTTCACACAAACGAGCGCGCACGCGATCGTCGAGTTCACGTCGCCGACGACGAGGACCCAATCAGGTTTCTCACGCAGCACGACGGGCTCAAAACGTTCCATCACCGCCGCGGTCTGTGCCGCATGTGAACCTGATCCGACGCCGAGGTGAACATCGGGTTGCGGCAGATCGAGATCGCGAAAGAACGAGTCAGACATGGCTGAGTCGTAATGTTGTCCGGTGTGAACGACGAGAGGCAGGAACGTGTCGGGACGCTTTTTCATCGCGGCCACGATCGGCGCCACTTTCATGAAGTTGGGCCGCGCACCGACGACGTTAATCACTTTCAGCATTCTTTTTAGCCACAAGCGGCACAAAAGTCACAAAACGCTCTTGTGCCTTTTTGTGGCGAAATTACAGTCGAATAATCCGCGCGCTGCTTTCACGTCTAACATCGCCTTTCAGCGCGTTACGAGTATCGACGATGAGCGGCACGAGCGAGCAAACGCGCTTGTAGTCGATGTCGCTATGGTCGGTGACAATGATCACGCAGTCCGCGGATTGCAACTCCTCGTTTGTCAGCGGCACGGAACTTAGCGGTTCGCCGCTCGAATCCGTGTGCGCGTCGTCAAAACGCAAATCCGCGACGAACGGATCGTGATAACGTACGTTCGCGCCTTTCGCACGCAGCCGATCGATGATCGAGAGCGCCGGGCTCTCACGCACGTCATTGATGTCTTTTTTGTAGGCGACGCCGAGGAGCAACACGTTTGAGCCCTTCATCGCCTTGCTTTCGTCATTCAGTCCATCCGAAACCAGTTGGACCACGTGCTCGGGCATGCGCGAATTCACTTCTTCAGCGAGTCCGATGAAGCGCGAATCGAAACCGTGCTGGCGCGCTTTCCACGAGAGATAGTGCGGATCGAGCGGAATGCAATGACCGCCAATGCCCGGACCAGGATAGAAAGGCATGAAACCAAACGGCTTGGTCGCCGCCGCACGGATCACTTCCCACGTGTCGATGTTGAGCGCGTAACAAAGCCGCGCCATCTCATTTGCCATACCGATGTTGACCGCCCGAAACGTGTTTTCCAAAAGCTTCGCCGCTTCGGCAACACGCGCTGAGCTGACGGCGTGAACGTCGTTGACGATTTGAGCATAGAGATGCGCCGCGACCGCGGTTGAATCTTCAGTAACGCCGCCCACAACTTTTGGAATGTTGTGCGTCTGAAACTGCGGATTGCCCGGATCGACACGCTCCGGCGAGAACGCGAGATAAAAATCTTCGTCCAGCTTCAGTCCCTTTGCTTCGAACATCGGCAACAGCACTTCGTCGGTGGTCCCTGGATACGTTGTCGATTCGAGAATGACGAGGTGGCCGCGTCGCAGTCGCCTCGTGATCTCTTCAGCCGCGGCGAGGATGTACGAGACGTCAGGCTCTTTGGTTTTTCGCAGCGGCGTGGGGACGCAGATGATGATGGCGTCGCACTCGGTAAGATGACTGAAATCGGTGGTGGCCCGTAGCCGCTTTGCGTCGACCACTTCTTTTACCTTGCGCGATGGTACGTCGCCGATGTAAGAAGTGCCGGCGTTAATCTGATGCGCTTTTGCCTCGTCGACTTCGAAGCCTGTGCCGCGAAATCCTTTGGAGGCAAACTCGACGAGGAGGGGCAGTCCGACGTAGCCCAGGCCAATAACACCAACGTGCGCTTGTTTGTTAGTTATTAAAGTTATCAGGTCGTTCTTCATACGAGGGCGAACTCCAAACGGAAGATAGCACAGATATGAATCCGTATTCATCCGCGTGTATCTGTGGCACTATACGGCGGACCTAATGCCCAAAGAATCCTCCACGAAACTGGTCCGTGAGCTGGGCCTGCTTGATGCGACGATGATCGTCGTGGGCTCGATGATCGGATCGGGAATCTTCATAGTTTCCGCGGAGTCATCGCGCCTTATCGGCTCACCCGGTTGGCTCATCATGGCGTGGGCGCTCGCGGGTCTGCTCACCATCACCGGCGCGCTCTGTTGTGCGGAGCTCGCTGCGATGTGGCCGCGCGCCGGCGGGCAGTACGTTTTCCTGCGAGAAGCTTATGGTTCCTCGATCGGATTTCTGTTTGGCTGGGGCCTGTTTCTGATCATTCAAACCGGCACGATCGCGGCCGTGGCAGTGGCTTTCGCAAACTTCACGGGCGTACTCTTCGATCGCATTTCGGGAGATCGTTATCTCATCGCGCCCCTCGTGCTGTTGAAGCCATTCTCCATCAATCAACTTTCGTTCAATGGCTACGCGGTGAGTTTGTCGAGCCAGCAGCTTCTGGCGATCGTGATGATTCTTTTTCTCACCTTTATCAACACGCGCGGTCTCCAGGCCGGAAAAGTCATTCAAAACACGTTCACGTTCACCAAGACCGCCGCGTTGCTCGGACTGATCCTGATCGGATTGATACTCGGTTGGAACACGGGCAGTGCGGCGTACACGTCTTCTTGGTGGAAACCGTGGGAGAACGGCTGGCAACCTTCGGCGTCGCAGGTGTGGTTTGAACCTGCGGGCGAAGGTCTCCTCGTACTCGCGCTGTTGATGATGCTGGGACGCGCGATGGTAGGACCACTCTTCGCGCAGTCCGCCTGGAACAACGTGACGTTCACGGCCGGTGAGATACGCGATCCGGGAAAGAACCTGCCACGCGCGTTGCTGCTTGGTTGTGCTTTGGTTGTGACGCTGTACCTGCTCGCAAATCTCGCCTACGTCGTCACCCTCCCGCTCTCGGGAATTCAGAACGCGCCGCAGAATCGCGTCGCGACAGCGGTGATGCAGGCAGTGCTCGGCCCGAGTGGCACCGTCATCATGGCGCTAGCGATCATGATCTCGACGTTTGGCTGTAATAATGGACTGATACTCGCGGGCGCACGTGTTTATTACGCAATGGCGCGGGATGGTCTGTTCTTCAAACGCGTCGATAGCGTGAATGAGCATCACGTGCCCGCTGTTGCTTTGGTGGCGCAGGGTGTGTGGGCGTCGCTGCTCGTGTTGCCGCGGACCGTGACAGTCAATAAACAGACGGGCGCGTACACGTTTGGAAACGTTTACACGCAACTGCTCGAATACATCGTCTCGGCGGATCTGGTTTTTTACGTGCTGATGGTTGGGGCAGTGATCGTGATGCGACGCAAAGCGCCGGATATCGAGCGGCCATACCGAACGGTTGGATATCCGATCGTGCCGTTGATCTACATCGTGATTGCGGGTTTGTTCATCATCGATCTCGCGATACTCGCGCCGTCGACGTCAGGAATTGGATACTTGCTCGTCGCAACTGGGATTCCGATTTACTTTATTTGGAGACGCGGATGAACGCGGATTTATTTAATCCATTCATCGGCGATTTCGGTTTCGACTTTGACCGGCACAGTTTTCAAATACTCCTCGCCAGCGACACGCATCGTCCTTTCGACTTTCTCCGCCACGTCCTGCGCGTCATCGGCTTGAGCCTCAACCACGATCTCGTCGTGAATGATGTTGACGACTTTGGCGTTCGTCCCGCGTAATTCTTCTTTCAACAACCGCAGCGCGCGTTTGAGAATGTCTGCGCTCGTGCCTTGTATCGGCGTGTTCTTGCCGTTGCGTTGCGTCATCGAGATCTGCTGCCGATCGTTTTCGTCATAACGAAAACGCACCAGCCGTCCGGACGCAGTGCGCGCCTGGCGCTCACTCACGGCCCGGTTCGCCGCATCGCGCAGGTAAGAATCGAGTTGACGATACGTGCCAAAATAACGACGCAACACATTCTCAGCGTCCGGCACACTCAACCCGGTCATGAGGGCAAAACGCTGCGCGCCGATTCCGTAAACGACGCCGAAATTCAATCGCTTCGCAAAATCGCGTTGCTCTTTCGTGACCTGGTCCACGGAGGTGTTGAAGACCTGCGCGGCCGTCACACGATGCAGATCCGCGCCTGAGTTGAAAGCTTCCATAAAACCGCGATCGCCTGAAAATTCCGCGAGAATCCTCAACTCGATCTGCGAATAGTCCGCGATGATCAGTTTTCGTCCTTCCGGATAGCCACTGAAACAACGCCGGTACTCGACCGAGTGCGGCACCT
>DAIOGT010000007.1:0-56217 GCA_036745095.1 Pyrinomonadaceae bacterium | reverse complement strand
TGCCGTCGGCAAGCGTGACGTAAGTGTTCTGAATGCCTTTTTGACGTTCTTCAGTTAGCTGGCTGCCGGCTAACTCCGTGAGATGTTGCCGCAGCGCGTGATTTACACTCGCCTGCGCCTGGTCCATGTTGACGTCGGGTTTAAGCCGGCCCATCAGCATCAACCAGTACGCTTCTTTGTCGGTCAGGAAAGATTGGCGCAGCTCGATCTGCGGATGGAAAGACAAGGGCAACCAGAAGTCAGGCGGACGGCGCACACGCGCGCCAAAAAACTCACGCGGCGTTACACCAACGACGGTGAAGTTAGTGCCGTTGATGATTAAAGTTTTGCCAACAACTGATGAATCGCTGTTTAGTTCCTGCTCCCAGTAGCGATGACTCATCACGGCGGCGGGTACCGCGCTCGCTTTATCGTCGTCAGGAGTCAGAACGCGCCCACGTGCGGCACGCACTCCGAGTAGTGAAAAGTAGTTTCCCGTTACGAGATGACCTGAGGCGCGCGTGGCCGCATTAGCTTCTGCATCGGTTTTGCGTACGCTGAGTCGGCTTTCACCGCTGCGAAGCGCGGCGAGTTCCTGGAACGACTGATTGTGATCACGCAGGTATTCGTAAGACGCATAAGAGAAACGATGCCACTGGCCTGTGCGAGGAGTGTCTTCGAGAGACGTGCCCTCGCTCGTTGTATCACTGAACAGGACCAGCTCCTCCGGTTTCTCAACCGGAAGCGACTTCAACATCACTGCGTTAACGAGCGTGAAAATGGCGGTATTCGCACCGATACCGAGGGCGAGGGTGAGCACCGCGATTGCGGCAAACCCCTTGCGCTTCAACAGTCCTCGCAAACCGTACCGTACGTCTTTAAAAAGTGTTTCCATAATCCGTGAAAATCCTGCCTATAAATCCGTGTAATCCGTGGCTCGTTTTACTCGTATCGCAGCGCTACCAGCGGATCGACTTTCGTTGCTCGTCGAGCCGGCACGTAGCAGGCGATAAAACCCACCGCCGCGAGCAGTAACGACACGAGCACAAACGTCAGCGAATCCGTCGGTCCAACTTCGAACAACAAACTCTGCATCAGCCGCGTCAACGCGAATGCGCCGGCCGCGCCTAACACGACACCGACAAGCACAAGCGACATTCCCTGCCTGATCACTTTCAACAAAACGTCGCGGGCCTGTGCGCCAAGCGCCATGTGAATCCCGATCTCGCGGGTGCGCTGCGACACGGCAAACGCGAGCACGCCGTACAAACCGATAGCAGCGAGAAGCAGCGCGAGCGCTCCAAACACACTCAGCAGAACGACCGCAAAGCGACGCGTCTCGAGCGTCACGGCCACACGCTCCTCCATCGTCTTCACGTCGTAAACAGGCTGGTTCGGATCGACAGCGAGCACCTGATCACGTATGGCCGGCGCCAGCGGACGCGGATCTCCGGCAGTCCGCACTACGAGTGTCGATAGCGAAATATAGGACGGAAGATAGAATGTGCCTTTCGATTCTTGAGTGAGATCTTTCAACTGTGCCGTCGCGCAAATCCCGACAACGGTGGCCCAGGGACCCTCGGCGCTCCAACTAATTCCGCCACCAAGCGCGTCGCCGTTCGGCCAGAATCGTTTCGCCAGCTCTTCATCAATGATGGCCACGGAGTTTGGCGCAAAATAATTGCCGGCGCGCATGTCTGACGGTTGAAAGTCGCGGCCCTTCAGAATCGGCAGGCGTAAAGTCTTGAAATAATCAGAAGAAACGAAGGCGTAATCCGCGTGTGGCGATGGGTCGCCCGGATTTGCGCGGCGATCGCGGATAAAGAACATGGAGTTATCAGCGCCGGGCGTGAAGGGAGTCTGAAACGCAGCACCCGCGTGCACGACACCCGGCAACGCAGCCACTCGCGCGAGCACGTTGTCGTAGAAAGCAGCGACCTTCGTGGCGGTGTCGTATTGCGCACCCGGGAGGGACATTCGCAGCGTGAGCACGTTTTCCGGATTGAAGCCGGGCTTCACGTTCAGCAACTTTGCAAAACTGCGGACGAGCAAACCTGCGGAGATCAACAGCACGAGGGCCATTGCGACTTCCGCAACCACGAAAACCTTTCGCAACCACTGGCGTGTTGCACTCGGCGAATCGGTGCGATCAGATTCTTTCAGTGAACCAATGAGGTTTGTCTTTGCGGCCGTAACGGCCGGGACCAATCCGAATATCACGCCACAAAGAAGCGAGACACCGAAACTAAGTAACAATATCCTGAGATCTATTTGGACGCCGCTGAGTCGTGGCAGAGTGGAAGGAGCCAGCGCCAGCAGAGCCCTCGTGCCCCACACCGCCAGTAACGTTCCCACGATGCCGCCAAGGAGAGCGATGACGGCGCTCTCGGTCAGCAATTGTCGAATAATACGACCTCTGCCCGCGCCCAACACGACGCGGACGGCGATCTCGTGACTTCGCACACTCGCACGCGCCAGCAAAAGGTTGGCGACGTTCGCGCACGAGATCAACAGTACAGCCACGACCGCACACAGCAGCACAAACAGCGGACGTCGCACATCGCTTACGTATTCATCCGTAAGCGAGCGCACCTCGATGTTGAAACTGTCTGGCCCGTTAGACGCGATGTTTCGAGCGACGCCGGTCATGATGTCCTGCGCGTGCGGGAGGCTCGTACCCCGCTGCAAGCGCGCCAGCATCGTGAACGAAAGACTGTAACGACGTGCTTCGGATAGCTCACGCGGCGAGAAAGCCATCGGGACCCAAAGATCGACGTTCGGATAGATCTCCTGGATTTCTTCAGGCGCGACGCCGACGATCTGGAAGCTGTCAGCGTTGAGTTGAATCGAACCGTTGATCGCGGAGGTGTTGGAAGCGTAGAGCCGCTTCCACAATGCTGTGCTCAGCACCGCGACGCGCTCGTTGCCGAACCGATCTTCGTCTGCGTTAAAGAAGCGTCCGGCAACCGGATTTATGCCGAGTGTCGGGAAGAATGTTGCAGTGATTCTGCCGGCCTGCAAACGTTCCGGCATCGCAACACCCGTGAGATTGTAATTGCGCGTCGCAAATGCGGCGGTCGATTCGAAAATGTTTGTTTGCTTGCTGTAATCGACATACTGGGGCGCGGAGACGGAGGTGCGTGGAAGGTTGAGCTTTGGCAGTTGATTGTGAACTACAACTATTCGATCCGGATCCGCGACGGGAAGTTTGCGCAGCAGCACCCGATCGACAACGGTGAATGTCGCGGTCGTGGCCGCAATGCCGAGCGCTAGAGTGAGCACGGCGATAGTTGCGAAGCCTTTCCGCTTCAACAAGCCGCGAAACGCGTAACGCAAATCCTGGAAAAGCGTAATCATTACTCCGTTTAATCCTCCTTACTCGTATCGGAGCGCCACCATCGGATCGACTTTCGTCGCACGCCGGGCAGGCAGATAGCACGCAACAAACGCCGCCACGAGTAAACAGAGGGAAACCAGACTGAACGTCAGCAGATCAGTCGCTTCAACACCGAAGAGCAACTGCTTCAGAAAACGTGTAAGCGCCCAGGACCCCGCTAAACCAATGACGATTCCAATCAACGCGAGCTTCATCCCATGCCTGACCACGAGCTTTAAGACATCTGCGGTGCGCGCGCCGAGTGCCATGCGAATCCCGATCTCCTGCGTGCGTTGCGTAACTGCAAACGCCATCACGCCGTAAATCCCAATCGCGGCGAGGACGAGCGCGATGCTCGCGAAGATCCCCAGCATCACTGAAGAGAAGGAGTAAAGTGCTACCGACATCGATCGCACTTCCCGCATCGTGCGCAAGTCAAACACCGGCTGGTCCTTGTCGATGGCCCAAACTTGTTGCCGCAAGGCGCCTGAGAGTAGTGCCGGATCGACGCTCGTTCGCGCCACGAGGACCATGGCATTCCAGGGATCCTGCGCGTGCGGCAGGTAGTACTCAGGCGTGACTGGATTATCCAGCTCGTGCTTGACGTCTTTTACGACGCCGACAACTTCCATCCATGGCGCTTCATCCAGTGGTCCATAAAAGCGAATGCGCCGGCCAAGTGGATCCTGACCCGGCCAGTGCTTGCGCGCGAGAGTTTCGTTAACAACGACTACGCGGACCGTGTCTGCTTTGTCGTGCTCGGTGAAGCCGCGTCCGCGAAGAACGGAGATGTCCATGCTGCGAAAGTAGTCAGGCGTGGCCACGCGGTAACGGCCATCATGCTCCTGTCCGGGGGCGGGCTCCGGCTCGCCTTCAACGAGATAAGAGTCGGATGAGTTAGCGCCGCCGAGCGGCAGATAGTTAACGAGTGCCGCGGATTGCACGCCTGGCTGTACTTTCACACGTTGGACCAGATCGTGATAGAACGCGGCACGCGCCGGCCGATCTTTATACTTCGCCACCGGCAGCACGAGATTCATCGTGAGGACGTTGTCAGGATTGAAACCGGGATCGGTTCGGAGCAGTGAAAGAAAACTGCGCACGAGAAGTCCTGCGCCGACCAGCAAGACAAGCGATAACGCAACTTCAAAAACGACGAGCGAACTGCGCAGCCGGTGCGAACTCCCACCCGTTTGACGGCCACCTTCTTTTAACGAATCGTTGAGATTCGGTTTCGACATCTGCAAAGCGGGAGCGAGCCCGAACACGATGCCGCTCACGACCGAAAGTCCGAGCGTAAAGAACAGCACGGTGGGATTAATGCCGAGCTGGTACCACCCGGGCGCGTACTTCGCCGCGTCAGCAGGATTCGCTGCGCGTAACGCATCGACGGCCCAAAAACCGACCAGGACTCCAAGCGCGCCACCGATCAACGCGACGATCACGCTCTCAGTCAGTAACTGGCGAACAATCCGCCAGCGACTCGCGCCCAGCGCAGTTCGGACAGCAATCTCTTTCTGCCGTCCAGTCGCACGCGCGAGCATCAGGTTCGCGACATTCGCGCACGCGATGAGCAGCACAAATGCGACGGCGCCCATCATCACCCACAACGCCGTGTCATACGTGCGCACGGTGTCAGCGACGATTGGGAAAACAGTCGCGCCCCAACCTTTGTTCGTTTCGGGAAACTGCTGCTCGAGTCGCGCGTTGATGTTGTCGATTTCAGCCTGCGCACTCTCGATCGACGCGCCTGATTTCAACCTGCCGATCACGTAATAACTGTGACTGCCGCGGTTCCTCATCAGCTCCGGTGTCATCGCCAGCGGCGCGTAAACATCGGCGCCTTTGGGAAAATTAAAACGCTCGGGCATCACGCCCACGACCGTGCGCACGACGCTGTTGATCGTGATCGTTTTATTGACGATGTTCGGATCGCCACCGAAGCGTTGCTGCCACAGACTGTGCGTGATGATCGCCACCGCGTCTTTGCCGGGTTGATTTTCTTCGGGCAGAAAATTGCGACCAAGGATCGGCTTGATGCCGATCGCGTCGAGGTAGTTGGCGGTGATGAGAAAGCCCTGAATGCGCTCGGGAGTATCGATACCAGTGAGATTCGCGCTCCACCAACGATACAGGGCGAGTTGTTCAAACGATTGGCTCTGTGATTGCCAGTCGAGATAGTTCGCGACCGCGACTTCATTGTGCATGAGCCCGCGGCTGGGCAACTTGTCCCAGATCGCAACGACGCGGTCGAGCTGAGGAAATGGGAGCGGTTTTAGGAGAAGCGCATTGATGGCGCTGAAGATCGCGGTGTTGGCGCCGATACCGAGCGCGAGCGTGACGACGGCGATGAGGGTAAAGGCCGGCCGCCTCAAGAGATTTCTCAGTGCGTAGCGAATATCACTCAGAAGATTCTCCATGAATCAATCTCCATCCGTGTAATCAGTGGCATTTTTCCCACGGATTACACGGATCACTATTCAACGATCAAAACCATCAACGTCGCATCGTCGTCGAAGTTACTGTGGCAGAACTCGGTGACCTCATCGAGGATCAGCGTTCGTAACTCCGCCGCGTTGCGTCCGGGGTACGACCGCAAACATTCCTGCAAACGGTGCTCGCCAAACTCGTCACCCGCGACGTTGCGCGCCTCAGTCACGCCGTCCGTGAACAGCAACATCTTGTCGCCTTTATAAAGTTGAATTTCTCGCTGTGTGAAAGTTGAATCGGGAAACGCGCCAATCACGCGGCCGCCTTCGTCAAGCCGAATGCATTCACCATCTCGACGGACCAGCATCGGCGCATTGTGTCCGGCATTCGTGAAAGTCAGTTTGCGTGTTACGACATCGAGCTCGCTGTAGAAGCAAGTGATAAATTTTCGCAACGGCGTGTTCCCGCACATGAGCCGGTTGAGCTTCGTGCACAACTCACTTGGCGAGATAGTTTCCGAAGCGAGCGACTTCAAGGCCGCCTGCATGTTCGACATCAACAGCGCTGCCGGGAAACCTTTGCCGGCAACGTCCGCGACACATAACGCGGCGTGTGACTCGTCGAACTTAAACGCGGCAAGGTAATCACCACTCACATCTCGTGCGGGCTGCCAGGCATTGGCGATACTAAATCCGGGAAGGTGCGGCATCCTGCGAGGCATGAGGCCGCGTTGAATCTCACGAGCTTCGTCGAGCTCGAGTTTGAATTGGCGCTCACGCGTCTGCGTCGCAGCCTCTCGATCGCGTTGTTGCCTGCCGTAATCGATTTGGGCTTTCAGCTTTCCCAACAGCCGTGAGTTTTCCCAAGGCTTCTGCACAAAGTCGCGCACACCGAGTCGCATAGATTCGACCGCGAGATCGACGGTGGCCCACGCAGTCATGACGACGATTGGCAAATCGTGATCGAGCGTGTGAATTCGTGAAATGAGATCGAGACCTTCTCTTCCGGAAGTGGTGTCGCGCGCGTAGTTGAGGTCCATCAGTACAAGATCAAACCTCTCGTGCTGGATCGCATCGAGCACGGCCGCGGGGGAGTCGGCAGCTTTTGTCTGGTAACCCGCGCCTTTGAGCAGTAGCCGCAGTGCGGCCAGAACATCCGGCTGATCGTCTGCGATTAGAGTGCGGGGAACCTGTGCTGCAACAACTGTATTCACGCCCTTACCTCGATTTTCCTTAAAACACAAAACACACAAAAAACTCTGTGCTTTGTCGCCGGGCACACTTCTGACGTCAACGTAGACTTCAAATTTCAGCTACGTTCGTTAATTAAAGTTGAGAGCAACTACAGGGAAACTAAACCAGGTTCGACGTTGGAGCCGTTAGCCAACTGCGCTTCTCTGCTCCTGTTCCGGATTGACGATCCAACCATCTTCAAGCCGCACGATGCGGTTGCCGTATGCGGCATTTGTTTCTGAGTGCGTTACCTGCACGATGGTGGTGCCTTCTTCATTCAAACGCTTGAACATGTCCATGATTTCCTTGCCTTGTGCCGAATGAAGATTACCAGTCGGCTCGTCGGCTAGGATGATTCGCGGACTCGCAACAACGGCGCGAGCGATGCCCACGAGTTGCTGCTGGCCACCTGAAAGTTGAGTTGGAAAGAGATCTTTCTTGCCTACCATCTGAAAACGATCGAGCGTGTCGCAAACGATCGATTGCCGGTCCTTCTTGCTTACGTCGCGGTAGGAGAGCGGCAATTCGAGGTTCTCGAAAACGGTTTGATCGTCGAGCAGGTGATAGCTCTGGAAAACAAACCCAATGTTCTGATTCCGCAGCGCCGCGCGTTTCTTTGTATCCAGCTTGTGTACTGGAACGTCTTCAAAGTAATACTCACCGCTCCACGACTGGTCATGCATGCCGATGATGTGCAGCAGTGTCGACTTCCCCGCGCCCGATGGGCCCATAATCGACACGAACTCACCCTGCTTGATGTCCATATCGATCCGGCGCAGCACATAAGTTCTGGTCGGACCGTGCGGGAACGATTTCTCAACGCCGCGCAAACTGATCATTGAATCGCTCCAAAGCCACTCTCGGCCAGTTCGCGTTTCGCTTCCTGAATTTCCCGGCGATCGGCGCCCGCTTCTTCTTCGACAATCAAACCGTCGAAGAGGTGCACGATGCGATCTGCGTGCTGCGCGTAACGCGGGTCATGCGTCACCATGCAGATGGTGGCGCCGCCGCGGTGCAACTCGCGCATCAACTCCATCACGGCCTCGCCGTTGGTTGAGTCGAGGTTACCAGTCGGCTCGTCCGCCAGCAGGATGCTCGGATGGCCACCAACTGCACGAGCGACTGCGACGCGCTGCTGTTGACCGCCGGATAACTGGCTGGGAAGGTGCTTCGCGCGATGTGCCATGCCGACGCGCTCGAGTGCTTCGGTGACTCGTTTCTTGCGGTCTGCGGAGCTCATACCGCGATAAGTCAACGGAAGCTCAACGTTTTCGTAGACCGTCAAGTCGCCAATCAGGTTGAAGCTCTGGAAAATAAAACCCACTTCGCGATTCCGGATTCTTGCGCGCTCCGAAAGTGAGAGGTTTTCTACCGGGTGACCGTTGAGAACGTATTTACCATCCGTCGGTGTATCCAGCAGACCAAGAATCGAAAGAAGGGTGGATTTGCCGCAGCCAGAAGGTCCGGCGATGGAAACGTATTCACCCTGTTTGATGTCGAGATGAATACCGGAGAGTGCATGTGTCTCTACTTCGTCTGTGTAGAAGACCTTTTTCACATCAGCAAGGTGGATCAGGGGCTCGGAAGAACTCATCATTCGCTCCTTAACGATTTGTGTACACGATCTTGTTAATTGAACACCGCAGACGGCGCTTTTGTGCCCGTGTGTTTACTTTCTAATTGATCCGGATGCGGTTGTAACTATCCAGAGCCGAGGTGTCCGAGATGATCACCTGGTCGCCTTCCTTCAGCCCTTCGAGTATTTCGATCTGGCTGACGGAGTTGCGCCCGAGTTTCACCGTACGGCGCTCCGCTTCGGTTCCGTCAGGACTCAGCACAAACATACCGATGGTTTGCTGCGCCTGGCCGAACGCCGGCCGGCCCACTTTGAGCACATCTTTGAGCCGTTCGAGCTCGATCGTTCCGTCCACGCTCAAGTCAGGGCGCGCACTCTGCGGCAGCGGCCCGATCAGGGTTGCGTCAATTTCAAACGTACCTTCGCGAGCGGCTGGGTCGATGCGAGCGACTGTGCCCTGGATCAAACCATTACGCGTATCAACGATGACGGGCTGGCCGATGCGCACGCCCGAGATCTGCGTTTCAGCGACTCTCAAAACAGCCTTTAGCGAAGCCGGATCGGCAACGCGCGCGATATTGGTTCCGGGCGTTACCTGCTGGCCTTCGGTCACGAGTACTTGCTGGAGAACGCCGCCGCTTCCTGCTCGGACCTTTAGTCCGTCAACTTCCTGACGTCGCAGGGCGGCAAGCGCGCGTAACTGTTGCAGGCGGGAAGATGCCGCATTCATTTGCGCTTTCGTCGACCTCGAGTTGACCGACAGCCGTTCCTGCTCAACCTTGAGACGGTTTGCAAGGTCCTGAACGTTAACACGGGAAATCTTCAATACGAGATCCGCGACCAGTCCCTGCTTTGCGAGCACTTCATCGGCATCGAGCTGTAACTTTGCCTGGCTGTATTGCGAGTTGATCGTCGCGATCGCAGCACGTTGCGTCATCGTTTCACTCTCGAGCCGCACTTTCAGATTTTCCTGATCGGCCTCTGCTGCTTTGACCTGGAACTCAGTGTCAGCGGCTGACTGTTCGAGCTGGGGGTTTGAAAGCTCGACGATAACCGTTGATGGATCAACTTCGACGCCTGCCTTAAGAAGAATTCTTTCGATACGCCCGTCAGCAGGGGCCGGTACCCAGCGCGTAACCTCAGGCACGAGGGTTCCGTTGCCGCGCACGTCGCGCACCATCTCACCGCGTTTGACTGTCTCAATTACGGCCGTCGAGCGGTCGAGGGTGGGGGCGGCTGGCTTCAGCTTTGTGAGGCCATAAGTGATACCGCCGATCGCCGCGATGCCGATCACAATCATGAGGGCAGTGCGAATCTTCTTCTTAATCTTCGATTTAGGGGGTCGTTTGATATCCATAGTGCTTTACTTCAAGAAAATTTGGAGAGCTGTAATAGCCATTGTTGAGAGAGCGGCGATGCGCGCGCGAAGAGTGAGTTGAACGAGCTAGCTACAAACTTCACGCACCACTTTACAGTTCTCCACGTTGGCGCATGTCAAAGCCCGTGCCATGACCGGAATCGCACCTAGTTTGAACCTGAAGTGTTCGAAAAACAAGGAATTCCGGCGGTTTGACCGAGCGGCGTGGTCGTGAATTTGGATCTGCGTTTGATAAAACGTAAACGATCGTTTCGCTTGCGGGACTTCAGAATCCCACTTTCGAAAATAGTTAACTAACTGCCGGTGGTCTTCGGTGTGCTTGTCGGTGTGTACAAGCTTAGTCGAGTGCGCATGCGTTTCTGCCAGGCCCTGTCCTTCCCGTCACCTTCTTCAATCTGCGCCCAGACGGTCGCCAACGGTTCGCCACCCAGTTGGCGCATCTTCACATACAGCAACGCGGGCACGATCGAGATGAGGGGAATCACGAAGATATTGGCGAGGTCCAGAATCTGTTGATAGATCTGCGCAGAAACTGAGTTCTTCTCGACCTTTGCTCGTCCTGCCATGAAACCTACAATCGCACTGACAGTCATCGGGATAGCGAACTGGAGTAGCGAAACAATGATGACCGTTTTCCACGAGCGCGATGCGAGTTCGCGTGCCCGCCGCATCGCGGCTTTGCCTTGCAGCCCTTCCATGAGCACCACCGGCGCATAGAGCGAGTAACGAATCCACATGATCAGTCCCGGAATGATCAGCAGAATCATTCCCAGGAAGATCCAAAGTGTCACTCGGATCATCGTCTTCACAAACGGACGCCAGCGCTTACGTAAAACGGCAAACGATTCGCGGAGCTTCACCGGACGCAAGGGGGCCGCTGTCAATTGGGTGATGATTACGGCAGTCACGCCCGAGATAATGCCTGACGAGATCATCGTGGCCACAAATTTCAGCAAACTGAGAAGGCCGATCGTTGAAAACACCGCCACCGTCTGGAGTGTTCCGACCGGTGGCCAATACTTGTACCAGAGGAACGCTGCCACCAGCAGGATGCTGGCGATGATCATCGGCACATGGGCCATCAGGCTGAGCTTGAGAAACTTCGGAAAATACTCGCTATACAAAGCAAACGCGCGACGATAAAGCGCGCCCACACCTTCGCTTTGTCCACGCAATGCGCTCCCGAACGCGAAAGCAGTTTGCGGTCGTTCCGCGGGGTTCTTCGCGAGCGCTGACATCACCACAGCGGCAACACGTTTGGGAACGATCGGAGCGCGCTCGTGTAAATCCTGCGGCGGTTGTTCGCGATGAGCACGTATTACTGTCGAGGTGTTACCGGAAAATGGAGGATCGCCGGCGAGCATCTGATAAGCAATGACCCCGAGGCTGTAAATGTCGGAACGTGCGTCTACATGGCCGCCGCCGCATTGTTCCGGTGACATGTAAAGCGGAGTGCCCATGATCGAACCGATGCGAGTTAATGCAGCGCCCTGCGGTGACGTCGTGTCGTGCGCACTGTGCCGGTTCCGCGCGTTGGTGTCGTCGTTGAAAAGCAGCGTCCCATCGTCTTCGATTGAATAGTCCGTGCGATTTACGTAGGGATTGGTGAGGTGGTCCTGAACGACTGTGCCGACTGCCTTACCTTCAGCTTTCAATTGGACGTTTTGCGAGTCGTCACCGGCGGGCCGGAGCAGTGTGTCAGTCTCGAGTTGCACGTTTGCGGACGCACTAAGTGAGACATCGTCGATAATTGTGGCTCCCGGATCGTCCTCAGGCGACGGCGCACTCGTCTCGCGCAGTTTCGCGATACCGAAATCAAGAACTTTAACACGATAGCTGCCGAGCCGGTTTGGCTCGAGCCAGATATTGTCGGGCTTCAAGTCGCGATGGATGATGCCCTGCTGGTGTGCTTCATGAACTGCTGAACAGACCTGATCGAGGATGTCGGCGACCCATTCGAGCGGCAAGCGGTTCTCTTCCGCCAGAACATCGCCGAGCGTGCAGCCGTCGAGATATTCCATCACGAGATAAGCAACCTGGCCGGCTTTTACGCGTGCGAAACCGAAGTCTGTTACGTCAACCACATTTGGATGGCGCAGGCGTCCGGCGGCGCGCGCTTCACGTTTGAAACGCTCGACGAATTCATTGTTGCGCATGAACTGGGGCGAGATGAGTTTCAGCGCGACGTAGCGTTCGGTGCCGAGATGTGTAGCAAGGTAGACGGCGCCCATCCCACCCTTTCCAAGCAGGTGTTCGAGGCGGTACTTCTCGTCAAGCACCTCACCAACGTATTCTTCGGGTCCCGGCATAATAACCACAGATAAAACGGATGGTTAATACGGATTAAAGCGCAGATCAGTTTCGCGGCCAACTGTGGCCACAGTCGCCATCGGCGCGGCTCCACCAATCCATGCCGATTGGTTGACCGTCAGGTGGTGGTTGTGGAGGCGTGATGTTCGCCTTTCTGGGATCGTCCTGAAAGCGTTTGATCTGATCGATCGAGTAAAACAGGAACGAACGCCGGTTCTCATCAATAGCCAAACGATTCTGCGCCATGAGCCACGTCTTCAGCTGGTCCAACTTCCACGACGCAATCGCCCGCACCTGATTTAACCCGCGCTCACCGGTGGCGAGCGCCATCAGATCGGAAAGTACAACCATGTTCACGGTGTGCTGTATCTCGCCCGCATAACCAGTCGCCGCCGGCGCTTTCCACGTCGCGGCTAATATCTTGTCGATCACTTCCGCAAGACCGGGGTTACGCCGGTCGAGCGCATGAAACTGGACCAGGCGCGCCGCCCGCTCCTGGTTCAACAGGAAGTTACTGACGTGATCGGCGACTGCCTCGGCGGGCGCAAGCGCGTCAAACACCGGATGCGTGCGGATGCGAAAGTTTTCGCGCGACCGCGCATACCCGGCCGGCCGCGGTGGAATCAGACGCAACAAGGAATCGGGAACCGCAAGCGCAGCGGGCTTAATCGTTTCGAGCACAGCAGCAAGCGCACGTCGCTGTTCGTCGGGCGCCACGATCTGCGGATTGCGATCGCCTTTTCCTTTTAAACTGAAGGTGTAGTCCTGACCGCCAATTGCTTTTGCCGCAGCTTCAACCTGATAGCGGTGATACATGTAGATCGGCACGAGCGCTTCTTCGATCGTCGCGATGGGCGCGCCTTCGCGAATGTTGTTCTCACCGAAGCGACGCAACGCCGCCGCCCGCACCTTCATTACGGTTCCGAGCTCGTCGATCGCATTCGCTCCGTTGTCCCACAGATGGGCCACCGAGCTCGCACTGCCCGGCGGACGCGCATCCTGGTCAGTCAAGTACATCAGTCCGCGCGCAAATGCTTCGCTCAGCGTACGATCGAGGGCCGCGCGTTCGTCCGTTCCAGGAGCGAAGTCCTGATAGCCGTAAGCAATCGCGACTTTGTCCCACTCGCCGACGCCTTTTGCGTAGGCGTCAGAAAGATCGGGAACTCCGTCCGCACCCAGCTTTGCCCGGGGCGCGGGATAGTCCATCACTGAAGCTCGACTAACCGGACTCGCAGCGTAATTGTGTTGGAGGCCGAGCGTGTGGCCCACCTCATGAGCCGACAGTTGCCGCAGACGCGCCAAGACCATCTCCAGCAACTCCGGTGAAGCTGTGTTGGTTTTGTCGTACGGCGCGAGCAAACCTTCAGCGATCAAAAAGTCCTGTCGATCACGCAGCGAGCCGAGCGAAACGCGCCCCTGAATGATTTCACCCGTGCGCGGATCGAGCAGCGAGTTGCCGTAGGACCAGCCTCGCGTTGAGCGATGAACCCACTGAATCACGTTGTAACGCACGTCCATCGGATCCACATCCGCAGGCATGACCTCGACGCGAAATGCATTCTTGTAACCGAGCGCCTCGAATGCCTCGCCCCACCAGCGCGCGCCGTCTACTAACGCCGAGCGCACGGGCTCGGGCGCGCCGCGATCCACGTAATAGACAATCGGCTCCACGGCTTCACTCACGCGCGCATTCGGATCTTTCTTCTGCAAACGATGTCGCGCGATGAAGCGCTTCGTGATCGGCTCCTCGATCGGCGTCGCAAAGTCCATGTAATTGATGCCGAAATAACCGGCGCGTGGATCGAAAACCCGCGGCTTGAAGCCCCCCGCCGGCAGTTGTACGAACGAGTGTCGCTCGCGAACCGTTATCGCTTCAGGAACCGGCACGACTTGTCGGACGAACTGACCCGCGGGCTCGCCGGTGAAGGTCAGCGTAGTCTCGACTTCAGTGTTCTGGGGAAAGTTCTTCGTGTTCGGAAGATAAAAAGCACTGCGCGACTCATCGAGTCGATAGGTTCCCTGCTGGCCGCGCTGGAGAGTGTTCGTTACCTGGTGAACGTCTCGTAGATAAAATTTAGTCGCATCTACCAGAACGCGATTGCCTTCTTCAGCAGCGACTTCGAAACCCCAGAGCGTTGATTCTGCAAACGCGTCTCGCACTGCGAGTCGCTCGTCGGCGTTGTTGCTGAGCGCGCGGAAGTTGTAGTTGGGTGCCACCATCAAGACGCGTGGGCCAGTGCGATCGAAACGAACGATGGAACTCTCGCCAAGTTGACCTCGATCGAGACCGATGTCGTTTGAGCCAATCCCCGCGGGCAGTGATTCGACATAGAGAAACTCAGTGTTCCACTTGTCGATCTCGAGCCAGATCTTTCCCGCCTTCGCGTCCCAGTAGAACGTGAAGAACCCGGGAAACTTCTCCATGCCCGCAACCCTCTCGGTGAGCGTTTGCGGCTTCTGCCCCTGCGCCATCACAAAGCAGACCCACAGCAATAACAAGACACTTAGACGTTTAATCATATTGCCTTCATCCGTATAATCCGCCGATCATTGATTGCGCCACTCAGGAACACGACCCGGCGTCCACGGCGCACCCGCTGCTTCCAACTGCTTCTCCAGCTTATCGAGATCCACATCAATTAGCTGCCGCAACTGGCCCAACACGGCCTCGAAGTCCTGCGCCGCGGCGTTGTACTGCGCAATCTGAGTCTGGGTCGGACGCGAAATCGACATGCGTTGTGCGCCGACAACATAACCGACGCGATCGTTGATTGACGGCGGCGTTTGCATGTTGCGTTGTCGCGCCGCCGCATCACCGCTCAGCGCCCGCAAGATCTCGTTATTTCGTCTCTCCAGCGCGGTCGCCTCTTCGTGCAAGCGGTGCGGTAACGACGGCGTTTCGGCGATCGCGCGTTTGATCGCTGCGAGTCGTGGCCTGAGCGCGTTGGCCGCCTGTGTCGCGCCGCTTGCTGCGCGCTGTAGCCGTATCGCCTTCGTCTGAAACTCAACGAGCGCAGCGTGATCGGCAGCCGATATGTTCTCCTGACCCTCGACCACAACCTGAAACTGCTGTGGTGGACCAAGCTGCGTAAAAACGCCGTCAACTCGCTTCAAAACAGTGGCCTTGTACGTGCCCGGCATCACGAGTGGACCTGACGGCGGCTCGAAATCGAAATCCGCATCGGGCGGAGGGGGCGCCGAGAGATTCGCGGCCGGATAACGCAGGTCCCAAGTCACGCGCTGAATCCCTGCGCCCACTGGTCCAGTGAGTCGCCGCACCACATTGTCGGAAGCATCAGTGATCGTAACCATCATCGCGGGTGGTTCTTCCTCTTCCTCAGCGCGCAATTCGGCGCGCGTTGGCAAAGTGACTGGTGCGCCTCTTCTTTGAGCGTCGCGCTCAGCCTCCTGGCGCTTCTCTTTCTTCGTCCGGATCGGATCTTTTACATACCACGTGACGGTCGCGCCGAAGGGCGGGTTGTCAGCAGTATAAAAACGCTCGCCCTGAAAACTCTTGCCGCGACCGCCGAGTGGTTGCGACTGGATATACATCAACGCATCCTTCACCGGAAACACGGCCGATTCCTGTCGCAAAGTTTCAGGCTTGATGAGACGCAACGGCGTGTAGTTGTCGAGAATGTAAATGCCACGACCGAAGGTTGCCACGATCAGATCGTTCTCTCGCTTTTGGATATTGAGATCGCGGACCTGAATCGTCGGCAGGCCACCTTTTAGTTGAATCCACTTCTGTCCACCGTCAACTGAGAAGAACAGGCCAAACTCGGTACCGGTAAAAAGCAGGTTAGGATTCACGTGATCTTCGGCGATGGACCACACTGGGCCATTCTTCGGCAGGTTCGCACTCAGCGAAGTCCACGTTCGTCCCGCGTCTGTCGTCTTCAAGAGATACGGTTTGAAGTCGTTGTTCTGGTGATTCTCGAACGCGACGTAGGCTGTGTTCGCATCGTGATTGGAAGTGATGATGCGGCTCACATACGCCATGTCCGCCACGCCGGGAAACTTCTCGATCTTGCGCCAACTTTTTCCGCCGTCTTCAGTTATCTGGACGAGACCGTCGTCAGTGCCAACGTAGATCAGGCCGTCCTTCTTCTGCGACTCCGCGAGCGCCGATGCATTACCAAAGAACGCTGTTGAAGCGTTTTTCGCAACCGCGTCGATACTCCAAACCTTTCCCATCACCGGCAGCTTATCGCGATCGAGGGCGCGCGAGAGTTGGCCGCTGATCACGGTCCACGTTTCGCCGCGATCGTCGCTGCGATAGAGTTTGTCGGAGGCGATGTACAGTCGCGTGCGGGAGTGCGGGCTGATGATAAACGGCGTGTCCCAGTTCCAACGCGGCGGGTCTTCTTCGCGGCCCGGTTGCGGTTGAATGCCGATGCGCTGGCCGGTGCGCTTATCAAAACGGACGATTACGCCGTGCTGCAATGTCGCATAAATCGTATTCGGATCTTCCGGATCGACGGCCGAGCGAAAACCGTCGCCGCCGTTTGTGACAAACCAGTCAGCGTTAGTGATTCCTGACGCGCTGCGCGTCCGCGATGGACCACCAAAGCTGAAGTTGTCCTGTGTGCCGCCGTAAATGTTGTAGAAAGGTTTCGCGTTGTCGGTCGTGATGTCATAAAACTGCGGCACCGGCAGGTTCTGTTTGAAGTCCCAATATTGACCGCGATCAAAACTCTCGTAAATACCACCGTCAGAACCGACGAGGTAATGGTCCGTATTGTTCGGATTGATCCAGATGTCGTGATTGTCGACGTGCTTATTTCTCTCGCCGAGGCGCCGCAACGTCCGGCCGCCATCGTCAGACACCATCAGGAAGACGTTCATCACGTAGATACGATCGACGTCTTTAGGATCGGCGACGATGCGCGAGTAGTACATCGCAGTAGAGTCAAACTCGTTGCGACGCTCCCAACTACCGCCACGATCACCTGAGCGAAAGATTCCGCCGCGGCGATCGGCAGCTTCAACAGTCGCGTAGAGCACGTTTGAATCAACCGGAGAGATCGCGAGACCGATACGGCCGAGCTCAACAGTCGGCAAACCGGCGCGCAGTTTGTTCCACGTAGCGCCCGCGTCTGTCGATTTGTAAATAGCACTCTCCGGGCCACCGTTGATCAATGTCCACATGTGGCGGCGACGTTGATACGCAGCACAGTAGATCGTGTTTGGATCGTTGGGATCGATGACGACGTCAGTGACGCCTGTATTCTCGCTGATATTGAGAATGTTCTTCCAGGTCTTGCCGCCGTCAGTGGTTTTGAAAAGTCCACGCTCGCCGCCGGGTCCCCATAATGGGCCTTGCGACGCGATGTAGACGATGTTTGAGTCTTTCGGATCGATGGCGATTCGGCCGATGTGTTCGGAGGTCCGGAGACCAACGATTCGCCACGTTCGACCGCCGTCTTCCGACTTATAAACTCCATTGCCATACGAGACGCTGCGCTGGCTGTTGTTCTCGCCCGTGCCGACCCACACAGTCAGCGGATTCTTCGGATCGAGCGTGATGGCGCCGATGGAGTAAGAGCCTTCGTTATCGAAGACCGGTGTCCACGTGATCCCTGCGTTCACTGTTTTCCACACACCGCCTGATGCGACCGCAACGTAGTACCGCGAATAGTTTGTCGGATCAACTGCAAACCCGCTGACGCGTCCTGACGTGAACGCCGGACCGATCGAACGCATCCTGAGTCCGTTGAAAGTCGGAGTCGACATCGGATCCCGTGGCGTTGGCGACGCGTCGGGTGTCGGCGACGGGGTTGCCGTTGCGGTTGGAGATGGCGAGGGCGATGCCGGAGGTCTGGGCGGCTCCTGTGAGGCTACGCGGAGCGGCAGTAGAAACACGAGCAACAACACAGTCAATGCGCACGAAGACATGGTCATAAACAGTTTCCTTTTTGTGGTAGAGGTAGAGCTTGTAGATCTGCGTGAAATCCGCGTTAATCCGTGGCTAATAAAAGATTAACGTAAATGCTCGCGAAGGAACGCGATAGTACGCCGCCACGCGTCGGCCGCCGCCTCAGCGTTGTAAACTTCCGGACGCGTGTCGTTAAAGAATGCGTGATCGGCGTCCGGATAAATCAACACTTCAATCGACTTACCGAGCGCTTTCACTTCACGCTCCAACGCACGAACTGAATCAGGTGTAACGAAGTCGTCTTTCTCTGCATAAAGGCCGAGCACTGGAGCTTGCAGGTTCGGTAGATCTGGTTTGACCTTCGGATGTCCACCATAGAAAACGACACACGCGCCGACGTTCTCGTTCTTCGTCGCTGTATAAAGTGCGAGCGCGCCACCCATGCAGAATCCGACTACGCCGACTTTTTCACTCGTGGTTGAGTCTTGCGTCGAAAGATACTGAGCCGCAGCACTGAGATCTCTTTCAGCTTCATCGATGCGGAGTGCCATCATCAGCTTACCGGCCTCGTCAGGAGACTTAGTAGTTTTACCGTGAAAAAGATCAGGTGCGAGCGCGACAAAGCCTTCACCAGCAAATCGATCGCAAACGGCTTTGATGTGATCCACGAGACCCCACCATTCCTGAATCACGATGAGGCCCGGACCACTGCCCTGCTTCGGTGTGGCGAGGTATCCGCCAGTGTTTCCTCCGGCAAACGGAAATTGGACCATTTCACCCATTGACTTGCTCCTACTCTGTTTCCGTCGATCGCTTTCTATCCAGCAGCACGCCATCCCAGCGATTCATCACGTCGAGATGGATATCAAATTGATCGATCACGCGCATTGTTATGTGATTGATCATGTCGTCGAGATTCTGAGGATTGTTGTAGAAAGCCGGCATAGGCGGAAGAATCACGACACCCATGCGCGCCAGCTTCAACATGTTCTCGAGATGTATCTCATTAAACGGCGACTCGCGCACTACCAGAACGAGCTTTCGCCGCTCTTTGAGTATCACGTCGGCAGCGCGATGGATCAGGTTGTCGCCTAGACCATGCGCGATGGCCGCGAGCGTGCGCATGCTGCACGGCGCGATCACCATCCCGAGAGTGACGAAAGAGCCACTCGAGATCGCAGCGCCCTGGGCGCCGATACCGTAGCTTTGGGTTGCCAGGCTTTGTACGTCCTTGAGTGAGTGCGGGGTTTCATGCGCGAGCGTGCGCGCTGCCCACTTACTGACGACGAGGTGCGTCTCCACGCCTGACCCATGCAACATCTGCAGAAGGCGCACACCAAAGATCGTCCCGGTCGCGCCAGTGATGCCGACGATAAGGCGAGTGGGCTTTACCTGTTCCATGCGGCCTCATTTTATCCACAAAGAGGGAGAAAAAGCACACAAAGCCGATCCAATAATTCCGTGTAATCCGTTGGCCACAGGTTGTGAACCATAAAAAAGGCCGGACGTCGCGACGCCCGGCCTTTGCACAGTTGAATGTCTAAACGTTACGCCTTAACTGCCTTGGCGTTAACGTACTTCTCGATCATGCGTGTGATCGATTCTTTACTCGTCGCTCCGACAACGCGCTCCACTTCTTTTCCCTCACGGAAAAGAATCAGTGTCGGGATGCCTTTGATGCCGTAGCGCTGTGCGGTTGAGGGGTTGTCGTCCACGTTCAACTTCACCACGCTCGCATTTTCACCATAATGCTCTGCGACAGCCGCAACCGTCGGCGCCAGCATACGGCAAGGGGCGCACCACTCAGCCCAAAAATCTACCAGCACCGGCTTACTGGAACTCAAAACATCCTGTTCAAACGAGCTGTCGCTCACGTCCTTCACATGTTCACTCATTTTTAGTTGCTCCTAATATGCTACCCGGCGCTAAGCACGCTCGGTTCTGATTTTTATTGCCCCTCGCCTTCGAGGAAATTCTTCAATAGCCGCGCGCGTGATGGATGTCGCAGTTTGCGCAGCGCCTTGGCTTCGATTTGTCGAATGCGTTCGCGCGTCACGTTGAAATTCTGGCCTACTTCTTCCAGCGTTCGCTCGTGACCTCCGTTGTCGAGTCCGAATCGCAAACGAATTACACGTTCTTCGCGCGGGCTCAGCGTCTGCAACACGTCGCCGGCGATCTCGCGTAGGTTTGAAGTGATGACGCGCGCTGCCGGGCTCTCGCTCGATTTATCTTCGATCAAATCCCCGAGCTGCGAATCACCATTTTCACCAATCGGCGTTTCGAGAGAGATCGGATCCTGCATCAACTTGCGGGCTTTGCGTACTTTGTCGACTGAAGTGTCCATCTTCTTTGCGATCTCTTCAGTCGTTGGTTCACGACCCAGCTCACGCACCAGTTCACGCGAGGTGTTTTTGAGCTTGTTGATGACTTCGATCATGTGCACCGGAATACGAATGGTGCGCGCCTGATCGGCGATCGCGCGGGTGATTGCCTGGCGAATCCACCAGGTCGCATAAGTTGAAAACTTATAACCTCGGCGCCAGTCAAACTTATCGACACCCTTCATCAATCCGAGATTGCCTTCCTGAATCAAATCGAGGAACTGCAAACCACGGTTCTGATACTTCTTCGCGATCGATACCACCAATCGCAGGTTGGCTTCCGTCAATTCATGCTTCGCCTGCGCCGTCTGCGCTTCGCTGATAGCGATCATCTGGTGCGAACGCTTGATCTCGAGCGGCGACAAGTGATGCTCCGCTTCAATTTCTTTCAAACGCTTGCGCGCAGTTGCTACATGCTTCCGGAATTCCTTCTGCTTGTCAGCCTTCAACCCTTTGCGCCGCAATTTTTCAGAGTAGCTCTCGATTTCGCGTTCAAGATTGCGAGCTTCTTTGTAGACCACGCCGATCGCAGCGATGAGCCGCTGGCGAGCAGCCTCCTTCAAATGAAGACTTCTGATCTCTGTAGCGATCTCCAATCGCGTCCGTGCCAGCTTCCGCCGGTAACGCAACAGTTTCTTGGAGCGCTTGCCACGCGATGCTTTCAGCTCGTCGGCGAATTTCTCAAACTCCTTCAAACCTCGTTTGTAGAGTTGGCGAATGTTGTTGAGACCTTCGATCGTCCACTGCAAATACTCTTCACTGCGATCTTCGTGCTCCTCAGTTTCCATCTGATCAGAGAAAGCCACAACATCGCGGATGTTCAGCGCACCGGCAGCCAGTTCATCGCCGATCCGGAAAAGCTCGACTACGGCGATCGGCGAACGGGCGATTGCTTTCTCCGCACGCTTTTGGCCGCGCTCGATGCGCTTGGCGATCGAGACTTCCTGTTCGCGTGTGAGCAATGGCACTACACCCATCTCGCGCATGTAAACGCGGATGGGATCCGACGTCTTATCCATCTCGCCGGCTGAGAGGTCGAGCTCGACCTCTTCGTTCATACCCTCTTCGGACTCCGTGGAAGACGATGACTCCTCGATCAAAGGCTCCTCGATCTCGGTTTCACTACTCGTCGCTCGTTCGAGCGTCTGCAGCACCTCGTCGATATCCTCAATCGACACGGCGTCGTCGGTCAGTTCTTCACTGAGGTTGACAAACTCGCCTTTGACCGAATTCATGAGCTCGATACCGCTTTGATCTTTTTCAAGCCTGGACAAATTTATATTCCTTTCTCGCGGTTCAACTACGCAGTTCGGGAGGATCCGTTCCCCCGGCTCTTTGCCCCTGCTCGCAATGCGGGCAAAGCTATCTGCTTCTGTTCGTAATGCTTCCTCTTGCCGTTCTTAGCAATATTCTCCAACGACTTCGATGCAACAGCAGCGCCACAAGGTTTCAATCGCCGCACGATGTCGTTGATTGTGATGTTTTGCAGCACTCTCTCAACCGCGGTATCCACTTCGAGCAGCACGTCCCCTAAAACAGTTTCAATATTGACCCCGACGGGGCAATCACGACTCGGAGGTGCTCGGTGCAGTGAGAAAACGCCGCCATACTCGAGCGCCTGGTAGACGTCGAGCAGCGTCATTTCGGATGGGTCATTCGCCAGCCGGGAGCCGCCGAGCGAACCGGTTTGAGAGACAACCAGACCGGCTTCGGCCAGTTCCTTCAGAATGCGCCGGATCACGACCGGATTAGTGTTTACGCTTTCTGCAACCTGTTCGGATTTAAGGGGTTCTTCGCCTGACCAGGCCATCAAACTTAAAACATGTACCGCTACCGCGAACCTGCTATTTGTCGACATATCAAAGCTATTCGGGGAACTGGGGCCGCCGTTTTGTAACCATTATAGTTACAATTTGATTTTTGTCAAATGTTTGTCTGTGTTGGGTTTTTCGCCGCAAGGGGGGGGAACCCAAACAGGAGACGGTCTCCATTACACGGGGGCCTTGAGGTCCTGGATGAGGCCGAAGAGGACGTCGACGTCGATGGGTTTGGCGACGAGGGCGAGGTAGCCGACAGCCAAAGCGCGTTCGCGGTCCTCTTCACTCGCGTAACCTGACACGGCAATTGCCGGGACGTTGTTCAGCCCGGGAAGGATCCGCAATTGTTCCAGGAGTTGATAACCGTCAACGTCCGGCATGCCGATGTCAGACACGATGATGTGCGGGCGGTTAGTAACGGCTCGACTCAATGCCTCTGCCGCTGATGCCGCAGTCGTCACACTTGCACCTTCGCGGCGAAAGATCGTGCTCAACAGCATCAACGTATCAGGCGAGTCTTCAACAATGAGTACCTCAAGGCCTTCGAGTGAGTGACTTCTGGCGTCTACTGTTTCCGCGGCGATTTTGTCCGTCGGCGCCAGCTCCATGCGAAACATGAACGTCGCTCCCCGTCCAGCACCTTCCGACTTTGCCTCAAGGCGACCCCCGTGCGTCTTCGCGAGCGCATCCGCAATCGCAAGCCCAAGACCCAAACCGCCGTGCCGTCTGGAAGTCGAGCCGTCGGCCTGACGAAAACGATCGAATACATGTGGAAGGAATTCGGGTTCGATCCCGACGCCGGTGTCAACGACCGCAAGTACCGCCTGTCTGCCGTCGAGATGAGTCGTAACGTTTACCTTGCCGCCCGGGTCAGTGAATTTAATAGCATTCGAAACGAGGTTCCACGCAATCTGCTGCAAACGAACAGGCTCACCGAGGACTATCAAACTCATGGGCCATAACGTGATCGACAACTCGATACTGCGCGCCGCGGCCGAGGCCCGCACCGTATCGACTGCAGCCTTTACCGTCGTATTCAGATCTGTGGGCTTGGGTTCAAAATGTAACTTTCCAGTCGCGATGCGAGACGTATCGAGAAGATCATCGATCAATCTCGACTGTAGCCAGGCATTGCGCTCGATCGCGTCCAGCGCTTGCTCAACACTCTTCTCGTCAAGCGTTCCACTGCGCAAAAGCTTGATCCAGCCGACGACAGGCGTGAGCGGCGTTCGCAGCTCGTGAGAGAGCGTCGCCAGAAAAACATCTTTGGCGCGATTGGCGTCCGCGAGTTCCACGTTAAGCCGTCGCAGTTCCGCGGTGCGCTCTTCAATTCTTTGTTCAAGATCCAGATTCAACTGTTGCAGGTCCGCACGTGCTTTTTGTTCGGCAAGCATCAGCCGCCGGTGTTCGACGCCTCGGCGAATCGTGTGCTTCATGCTCTCGATATCGCAGGGCTTTACCAGATAATCGTAAGCACCTTCCTGCAACGCAGCGATGGCGGATTCAACCGAAGCAAATCCCGTCAGCACCACTGAAATCGTGAGCGGCGCCTCGCGCCGAATACGGTTGAGGACCGACAGGCCGTCGCCTCCTTCCATGTGCAGGTCCGTAAGCACGAGGTCGTAGTCGTCTTTGTCCAGGAGATCAATGGCCTCGTCTCCACTCGACGCTGTATCGACAATGTAACCTTCCTTCTCAAGGATCGCAGCAGTAGTGATGCGCAGGCTCTCCTCGTCGTCGACGACCAGCAGGCGAGCCGGTTTCGAGAATTCAACGAAGCCGCCGTTATCGTTCAGCGGCGAACCATTTCCTGAGTAATCGGGTGAGTGACTCATCTTCTCGTCAACCTCGGCTCATTCTCATGCTCCTCGAGTATAGGCGATTCGACCTGAAGCACGATGCTGAAAACTGTTCCCTTGCCAACTTCACTGCTCACTTCGATGCGTCCCCCATGTTGCCTCACGATGTCCTGAGTGACCCACAAGCCCAGCCCGGTTCCTTTTTTGCCGGTTGAAAAGAAGGGATCGAAGATGCGCGCGAGATCGTCTTCGGGGATACCTACTCCGCTGTCGCTGAGCTGGACCACGATCGACGGTTGCAGCGCGGGGTCGTAACGCGAAGTGGCGATCACAATCTCGCCTTCACCTTTAATCGCCTGTTGTGCGTTCAGGATCAAGTTGAGAAAGACCTGGCGCAACTGGTCGGCGCGGGCCCTGATTTGCGGCAGCGACTCGTCGAACGACTTTATGACCTTGATGCGCAGCTGGCGCATTCTCTTTTCCATGAGCACGAGCGTCTCTTCGAGCAACTGGTTAACATCGACAAGGTCGACTTCGCCCGGCCGCCGTGCAAAGCCGAGCATCTGCCGGATGATGTGGGAAACTCTCTCGGTCTCTTTTCGAGCAATCTCGAGAAAGCGCGAGTTTTTGTCGCCTTCTGCACCAGCCATCAGGTAAAGAGCATTCTTGATCGCCTCTAGAGGATTATTCACTTCGTGCGCGATCGATGCCGCCAGACGTCCGACCGCCGCAAGTTTCTCTGATTCGAACAACTGTTGTTCGACGCGTCGTCGCTCAAGCTCGCGAATCTCAGTCAAGTCGTGAAGAATCGAGACGACTGCCGTCACCTGGCCAGTCGGATCCAACACCTCGCGCGCCGTTATTTCCATCGGCAAGGCCTGGCCGTCTTCCGGATCGATCAACTCGATCTCCGCCTGGCGACCTGTTTCCGAAGCCGATGCAAGCGTGGAAATAAACGACGTGAGTTTGACGGCATTCGTCCGAACCGCGGCAGAAGCCGTCGATTTGAAAGACTTGTTTTCCTGAAACAACAACTCCGCGCGCCGGTTGAATAAGATGAAGTTGCCGGACGAATCACACACGACGATCGGATGGCCCACATTCTCGATAATCAAATCGAGACGATCGCGTTCGCGACGTGATTCCGCTTCGGCCTGTTGCAACTTGACGAAGTTGCGCGCCAGTTCTTCATTCGCTTCGCGCAGGTCAGTTACGTCGCGAAAGATTGAGACTAGTCCAAGCGGTTCGCCGCGCGAGTTCGCGGCAGGAGTCGAAATTACTTCGAAGTGAATATCGGAACCCTCAATCGGATCGACGAGCGTGATGTCTCGCTGAATAACTTCCGACGAAGAGACTGTGGCGCTCGAGAGATACGCAGAGAACAGGAGGTCGTTCATCTTCAACGCGCGACGCTTGCCCTCGCCTGCGTTAGCGGAACCGCTGAACAGCTCTTCTGCACGACGGTTCTGTAAAAGAATCTGGTTGTCGAGATCAGTGAGCACGATCGGATCGGCCACCGACTTCATGATCGACTCGATCCACTGACGTTCGCGCTGGAGTTTCGTGACGGTGCTCACCAGTCGTTCCTGGTGGGCTGCGAGCGAGGCGACGATGCCGATTCGCTCAGCAAAACGTTTGATGAGAGTTAAGGATTGGGCATCAATCGTGTCCTGATTCGCACCGACGTACAACACGCCGATTCTCGCGCCGGGCTCAAACTTCCAATATTCACTCGTACTCGTTCTCGCAACGCCCGGTCTGGAGGTGAGCTCGGAAATGCCGAATAAAGGGACAGCAAGAACCTCGGATTGCCACTCCATTTTTCCAAAGATATTTCGCGACGGCTCGTCGTCTTCAAGGGAAATCCAGACCGCCTTACCGTCGTGGATTACTCGCACACATGCAGCGCTCGAGTCGAGCGGCATTTCGACTCTCGTAATCGATGGATCGCCGTCAAAACCGATTGCGGCGCGAATTCGCATCTCGGCGTCGCGCTCATTGATCATCGCAATTGCAGCCTGCCGGTGGCCGAAGTTGGTCGAAATAGCTTCCAAAGCGAGGAGGAGACGCTCATGGAGCTTGGGAGTGGCCAGCATCTGCGTCGTCGTTTCGATGAAGACGTCATACTGGCGCATGCGCGGGCTATGCCGCTCAAGCTCCGACAAAGACGGGTCCGGTCGATTCACTAATTCTGAGGGAATTTCTCCCATAAAGACTTATAAGTAATCGATGATCGGTTACTCAGGGGAGTTGCGTGCCGTCAGTTCTTGTCCTCGTTGTTTCGCGGCGCCGGGTTTCGACTTCTACAGTTTCGGCGCCAGGCGTCAACACTGGCCGAGAGACTGCGGGCGTTAAGCCGACGGCTTCAGCGTACTTCAGATACGTATCAATTGAGGCAACAACTACGCGGGCTTCGATCGTAATCAGGTCGATACCCACCAGCGAGATTCTCACCCATGCGTCGATCACGATACCCTTATCGAGCACGCGATCAAGGACGTCAATTAAGCTACTTCCGCCTGGGGCTCTTTCGACAGCCATGTTGGTTCGGTTCCTTTGTTTTGAGTTTTAACGAGCGTACGCGAAGTTCAACGGCGCCCACTGCTTTTCTCAAACACCTTTCTGATTGGAAGTACTTCAGGGAGTTCGGCGCTTCGCTTTCGTTTTACGCACTACGCGGCGAGTGACCACAACGTCCTCCGGCTCGCGACTGGCCGCGGCGAGGCGGTTAATTTCGAGTTCGAGCTCGGTTAGCCGTTCGCGCAATTCCAGGTTCTCGGCCTCGGCGCGTTCAGCGCGTGTTGTCAGGTTTGTGTCGTAGCGCCACCAGTTCAAACCGATTTGCTCGGCTTTGTCGATCGAGCAAACCAACAGACGGATCTGCAACGTCAGTAGCTCTACGTTCGCCAACGACACTTTGATGTCACCAGCGATCACCAATCCTTTGTCAAGAATACGATCGAGAACATCAACCAGACCCGGGGGACGGGCCGTTATAAGGGTAGACCGCTCGCTGGACACTTTCGCCCTCCACTATCAGGGGGCGGCTTTACTCAAAAAGCTCAGATGGCCGCCACCATCGTATGACTCCTGCCGAGCAAGATGCGTACTGCTAAATCAGGCGCCCGATTGGACCGAGATCGAGATTGAGATCTTCATCCGCTAATCCGAACTGAGACTTAAGCTCCTGAAGCTTGGCCTCTAACCTCATGAGCGCCAACCCCAATTCTTCAATCTGTTCAGGTGAGAGATCCCCGCCCTCCATGCGGCGGACCGCCTGTTTTTCCAACAGACGGCGGATGAACTCGATCAAAGTTAATACCAGTTTGGCCAGACCTTGTTCGACGCTCTGCGAATCAATATTGATTCGAGCGGGGAGGGTGTCTGCGACGCAACGAAGTTGCTCCACAAACTCGTCGGCATGCGACGTGTCGATTTCTGGTTCAGCCGAAAGGGGATTTTCGGGGGAAAACTCCATCAGCTTACTCCGAACTGCATTTTAAACTCAAGCTCAATGTTTGCAAAACTATACGGAGGCCAGGGACCGCTCGTCAGAAAATGTAATTCGGGCCGATTTTCACGCGCCTCGCCGATTCGCGCCCGGTACCTCTGGATATTAACCCGTTCGACGAGATGTGCGGCAGTGAGCAGCAGCCTTTCTGAAGGCCGGACGGTGACTTGTTCATCGCGAGTTAAATCGCTGACCCGTTCGCTCAGCCACGCAGATATTTCTGCCGCAGAGGCCGCTCGCTGTTCGTCGCCCCGGATTTCGCGTCGCTTCTCAGCGAGGAAAGTTGCCCCGGCGCCCTGCGGTTCGATGTGATGAATTGGTGCTTGGCTCTTCTCTCCTTCGGTGGGCTGCCAGATGATTTTGACACCCATCTCGACGCAGCCGCGCACGTGCGCGAGGTTCTGTTGGAGTGCAGACTTGCGCGTCGAGACGTAACTTCTGAGTTGTTGCTCAGTTACGAGGGTGCCAAATCTGAATGGCAGAGGAGTTGTTTGGGCCAGAATACTGCGCACGACCGCGGCGTGAGCGAGTGCGTTGTCGCGAGTGACTGGAACAGCATCGATTTCAATGTCGCTGACGAGCACTGCAAGGTCATCTATCTTTAGTAAACGGAGGGAAGCGCCGGAAATGCCGCGCGGAGAGTCGCTCAACGTGTCGAGATCTTCGGCAAGACAGTAGGCGTATAACTTCATTCGGTTTCGCGCTTACGTAAGGCTTCGTGTGCCGTCTCGACCGAACTCACCAACACATTCAAACCGAGGAAAATCAGATCGACATTCGCGACGGAGATCGTAATCTCGCCCGCGATTACGAGTCCACGGTTAAGCACGTGATCGAATGTTTCGAGAAGCGATAGATCGCTGTTCTCCCACTCCTCGCTAACCACCATTTGGTCGAAGTCTGCCATGAGTTACGCGATTCTATCTGAAAACTCTGAACAGAAGTTGTAGACGGGCCAGGGACCGGTGAGTTCCAGACGAACGCCGGCCGGCTGGTGCTCCTGGGCCAGGCGCTCCGCTGCACCTCGAAATTCTTCGAATTCGGCTCGCTTAACCAAAAACGCGAACTTCGCCTTCAGCTCGCCATGCTCGGTCGTTTCAACTTTCAGTATCCGCAAACGACGCGCGTCGTCACTGTGAGCTTTCATTCGCTCCTCGATGTCGTCGACGATGCGGTTCACTGCCGCGCGTGCTTCGTCAACACGAAGCGTTTCGATCTTCTTCTGCATCAGGTACGACTGTCCCGGCGGCGCTTGCTCGGCTCGTTCGACGAGGTCGCGGAGCACGGGACTAACGGAGGTGATGCTCGCCAACAACACCGCGCGTTCGCAGTACACGTTCACGCCCCACTCTTCGCGACCACGCAGTTGCTCGATAATCGACTCGAGTTCTCGGCTGCGCTCGGTAAGCATCTGCTCGACACCGCTGCGTTCGAGATAGATTGTTCCGAAACGAAGAGGAATCACGGTGGCTCGCTTCGCGACGTACTCAGCGACAGTTTCATGGCGCATCGCGCGAATCGCGGTCCATGTCGCATCGGTTAAGTGTTCAGCGAGATTTTCTTCACTGTAACTCGCTCGTGGGACCTGGCTCGCGAGTGCCGAAAGTGCGTTGACTGAAATCCACTCGAGTTTTGAATTGTCCTCGATGGCGGCAGGCAATGACTCAACGGGCAACTCCGCCGCTGCGGCACTTTCGGCGATGCAGTAAACGTAATAAGCGTGCTCGGCCATCGAGATATCTTCTCCCGCGCAGGCGCAAAGGCGCAACCGCGAGTTTAGAGTTCCGCTTTTGAGTTAGAGTTCAGCCTTTAGGCTGCTGCCTCGCTGGTCACGCTAGCAAGCTAAGCCTGAACTCTAAACCTAGCGGGCGTATTTCTTCCAACTTTGAAAATGCTCTTTTAGTGACTCGGCGCCGCGGAGCTCGTACGGCTGCTGTGGCGCCACAAACATCTCAACCGCGCGCCGTCGAAACTTCGCCTGAAATTCCTCAAGTACCTGTTCCTGCATTTTTCGTCTCGTCCGGCAAAACTTGCAGTCATTCACAGGCCCCACGCCGTTGATCAACAACTTGCTCATTGGCACCTTCAGCCGTTCGAGCGTCTTCGCGAGGTCAACTGTCTCTTCAAGACTCATTCGCTCCGGAATCGCGACACCGACAAATTCGCAACGCTCCGGATCCATCAGCAACGCAATCACCTTCTTTATACTCTTTGACATGGCGACGAGCTCTTCAGCCACCTGATTCGCCCGCATCACGTCTTTGTACTTCAACAACAGCTTGATGAACGTTCTGATCCACGAGAGTGCGACCTGCGGCAACTCGAGAAAACGTATCAAGTGTCCGGTCGGCGCCGTATCGAGCACGATCGTCTGGTAGCGTTCGAGATCCAATAGATCACTGATCGTGCCGAGCGCCGCGATCTCGTCGATCCCGGGAGGAGTCAACTCCACCAGCTCCCGCATTGCTTCTCGATCAAACTTGATCTCCATGCGCGAGCCACCTGACAGCGACGCAAACAGTTCATCAGTCCACGTACGATAACGCTGCTTCAACTCCTCAAACCACTTGCCGGGATCGATCTCCATCCCATCGAGGTTCGCGTAATTCGCGACGCCGTTCTTCTGCTCGCCGATCTCCTCGGCAAAACTGTCTGAAAGTGAATGAGCCGGATCAGTAGAGAAAACCAGCAATTTCTGTTTTGGCTCCGCTTGAGCCAGCGCAAGCGCATATGCGGCTGCGGCAGTCGTTTTACCAACCCCGCCCTTTCCACCGAAAATAACAATCTTGCGCGAGACCAATGGGAAGGAAGACTTGGCCCCGGACAACACTGATCTGGAATCCGGCTTTATCCGCGTCATCCGCGGTGTTACTTGATCGGCCCAAATCAACCTGCCGATTTTTTTCAAATCGTCGATTCCGCGCACTTCCTTAGGTTGCAAGGGAACATAATGAAGTTTCAGATCGCGAAACGTCGAGGCAATGTGTTTCATCCAGGGCCGCTGGCTCCGCACCCGCGCGCGACAATACTGACACGCGTCATGCTCCTGCTCGACGCGATTGACAATCAAATCACGCACGGGCACGCCTTGCTCTGTCAGTAACTCCAAATATCTCTCCGTCTCCCGAACACTCATCGCCTCGGGAATCGTCACGAGGGTAAAACTCGTCTGCTCCTTGTCGTGCAGCAACTTTTGCACGGCCGCGATCCTCTGACTTAAATCGCGGAGAAACAGATCAACCTCGTCCGCAACCGGCCTGCGCCGCGCAAAATGAGCGACGATGTAACGATGCTTATCGCCCATCAAATCAAGGGCTTTCACCATGCGATCAAAAACAGCGGGCAGACGCAGCAACCGCGACGTGTGACCTGACGGTGCTGTATCAACGACGATGTGCGCATACGCAGCCTCGCGATCCAGCTCACTCAATTCAAACAACGACATCACTTCATCCATGCCCGGTAACGACAAACTCAAAAGCTCGTTAATGTCGTCTTCATCGAGCAGCGTGCCGCGCTCAGCGATCTCCGCGAGCACCTTTCCGTGTTCGGCGCGAAATCTCTCCAACGCGAGGCTCGCATCCATCTCGTATGCAAACAGTCGCGCGCCGCGAAGTTGCTTTACTGCAACGAGGCGATTACCGATTTTTATGTCGAGACTGTCGGATAGAGAATGAGCAGGATCTGTCGAGAAGAGGAGGATTGACTGGTTTTGCTTGAGCTTGTTAAGAAGGTAGAGAGCAGTCGCGGCTGCGGCCGTCGTTTTGCCGACGCCACCTTTGCCACCGAAGAAAAGGTAACGCGCGTTCAACGTTTGTCGCCGAACTCGCCGTGATCGTCTCCGCCAACTTCAATCACGAAACTCGACGAATCAGCAGTGTGCGCAGTCGCTTCGTGCATCAGATCGAGTTGTCGCATCTTAATCACTCGCAGGCGCGCAAACAGCTCCGCTTCGCGCTCGCGAAATTCCTCGTCGGAGATCTCCTCCAACTCGTACCGCATCTGCAACTCGAGCAGTTGTTCCTTGATCGTGCTGTCGTCGTTCAGTTCCTGATCGGCCATCTTCTGAATCTGGCCGAGGATGAACTTGAAACCATTGACCGGCGCCAAAAGTAAGTCGTCAATTAAAAACATTAGCTGGCTACTGCCTCGGTCGCGCCTTCGCCGCGCTCGAGCTTGAGACGGATGTGAACAAAATTGTATGGGGGCCAGGGACCAGTGTACTTGAACGAAAGCTTACCTTCATACTTCGAAGCGATCTCTTTCACTTTCAGGTCAAACTCCGCTTCGCGATCTCGTTCGATCAAAAAAGCCGCGTTCATGATCATGCGATCCCCGATCGGCTTGTTCGCACGCGAAGCGACGGCCGTATCTCGCAACTGTGAATACACCTCGCGGATGTAGGCGTCAGCCTGATCGGTCAGCGCGGTCTCGATCAAACGGCCGAGCTGCATGCGAGCGAAATAGGTGGAACCGGTCGTGCGCGAAACGATCTGTTCTTTGAGGTGCCGGATCTCATCGTCTTTCTCTTCCAACTCGGCGGTGACTTTGTCGCGGTCCCAGTTCACCTTCAAACCAAATTCGACCTTGCCCTCCATTTTCGCCAGCACATCGCGCAAAGCATCGTAGGTGCCGCGAATCAGCTCGACGATGTCTTCTTCGGTGCGGAACAGCGCGCCGAACGCCATCGGTAGAACCGTAAACTCGCGCATCACTGTTTCGTTTACCTGCTCGTGCGCAAACACGTTCTCGCGCGTCGGGTCGTAAACAACGAGTGGCGTGTTGGAAACCACGGCCGCCAGACCCTTGTGATGTACGGTGTAAATGTCGTCGCCGCGGCCACCAATCCCCATCGGTCCGAACGAACGTGGCTCCGAGGTCTCGATGATGCAATAGACGTATTTGCCTTCAGCGGCTGGTTCAACAGGCGGTTGTTCTGCACTCATTTCTTTTGTCCGGTTAGGGGCAGCGCCAAAGTGCCTTAGGATCTGCGCCGCCAGAGAAGGGATCTGCAAACTACGCTGGAGATAATAATTAATTTGTCTCGAACTGTTCAAGCCGTATTGGATGAAATCAAAACATAACGCGATGGTGGGATCGAAAACCGGATGATTGTGATGCATGAGGCCACGGCGTCCGTCCGCGAACTCATCCGTTTGCGGACCAAATTCAAATAAAGCCCTGTTAACAAGGGTTGGCATGGACGTTGCTCCTTTTCAAACTGCTTTCGGAAAAGGCTGAGGACAGTTTCAAGAAGGAGATTCGATCATGCTGTGGACAATTCTGGTGATTCTGTTGGTCTTGTGGCTGATTGGATTGCTATCAAACGTGGGCGGCGGACTAATCCACCTGCTGCTGGTCGTTGCGGTAGTCGTCCTGATTATCAACCTCGTTACAGGCCGCAGAGCCGTTTAATCCATCACGTCCGTGTTATCCGTGGCTGTTTTAGCCGCTGATAACACGGATTATTAATCAGATTCAGATAAATCGCTGTTGGCTGGGCCCTGATAAACCCGGCCTTCTGCGCTGAACCGCGAGCCGTGACAGGGACAATCCCACGTCCGTTCGGTTGAATTCCAGGCGACAATACATCCGAGGTGCGGGCACACGGCGGAACGCCGGTGTATATTCCCGTTTTCATCGCGACGGACAGCAATCTTCGACACACCTTCGCGGATGATGGCTCCCTCGCCCGGCTGGAGCTCTGATTCTGACTTGATATCACCCGCCGTGATGTAATCCGAGTACTGTCCGGCGACGTTGATGTTCTCTGACGCGTATTCCGGCAACGATCTCAATCGTACTCGCGATGGACTATACAGATCTTCCCACGGGTTCTTGCGTCCCTGAATCAAATCGCTCAGCAAAATGCCGGCAATCGTGCCGTGTGTCATGCCCTGGCCGGAGTCGCCCGTGGCAATGTACACGTTATCCTCGTCAAGAGGATTGCGACCGATGAAAGCCAGGCCATCGACCGGCTCCATTACCTGCCCGGACCAGCGATATTCAACGTCGAGCGCGGTTGGAAACCGCTCGCGTGTCCATTGCTCGAGCCGCGCGAAACGCTCTCTGCCGTCGTTCTCCTGTCCGGTCTTGTGATCTTCACCACCGACGATCAAAACATCAAGTCCGTTTTCGCGTTGAAGCCTGACGTAGTGATACGGATCGCCTGTGTCCCAGTAAAGTGCACGAGTCACAGAATCCTTCGGAACGCGTACGCCAATCACGTAGGTAACGTACGGCGCCTGCTTCGTGTGAATTGCGACACGATCGTTTACCGGCGTGTTCGTTGCGACCACCACAACATCCCCTGTTACAACTGGACCATGACTCGTCTCGATTCGTGCTTGCGCGCCGCCTTCGATCTTGGTGGCGTGCGTCTGTGAAAACACACGACCATCGTCACGCATGATCGACTTCACGAGGCCGTCAAGATACTTGAGCGGATGAAACTGTGCCTGTCGTGGAAAGCGCAAAGACGGTCCGGTGTCAAATGAATCAAGCGGTGATCGCGCAACTTTTTCAACGCCCGCGAGTCCGGCGCGATGCGATGCGGCAAGCTCGTCGTCGAGAAGGTCGACTGAGTGCTCCGGAATGCAAAAGAGAAATCCATCAAGCCACTCGAAGTCGCAGTTGATCTTTTCAGTCGCGATGATCTCGCTAATCTTATCGATGGCTACGGTGTGACTCTCGGCTATTAGACGAGCGCCGTCCTCACCGTGCAGCTTTTCCATTTCCACATAGCGATCGTCGAAGGCGTTGGTGAGATGCGCGGTGGTCCGGCCCGTCATCCCACCGCCGCTCACTCCGTCGTCCAGCACGACCACGGATCGACCTTCTCGCCCCAGCAAATACGCCGTCGTCAGCCCGGCGATACCCGCACCGATGATGCAGATGTCGGTGCGAATACTCTCTTTTAGCCGGGATTGCGACGGCGTATCCGCTGTAGCCATCCATAGGGATGTGCTAGCCTGTGAATCGTCTTTCATCATTGTGTGAAATAGACCATCATTTTGCTGGCGTGCCGATGTTCACATCGATCTGCTTGTTGCCGCTGAACCATCGTCCACCAAATACGAACAACGCGGCTATCACAAGGATCACGAAGATTACGAGAACTGCCACGATTCCGGTGCTAGCTGTACTGCTACCATTGTCTGCCATCTCTTTTCCTCCTGATTAATTTGAGCGGCCGCCACCGCACTTAGGCCGCGGTTGTCTCGCCTCCGAGTAACGTCAAAACCTCTCCGGTGACATAACTGGAATCCACTTCCGACGCGAAATATACAAACGCGGGCGCGATCTCTTCCGGTTGCGCAGGTCGCTTCATCGGCGTGTCTGCGCCAAACTCGGCAACGTCCTCCGCTTTTTTATCCGACGGGTTGAGCGGCGTCCAAACTGGTCCAGGCGCCACACAATTTACGCGAATGCCACGGTCGACGAGGTTCTGCGCGAGCGACTTCGTAAACGCGTGAATCGCGCCTTTCGTCGAAGCGTAATCAAGCAACTGCTTGCTTCCTTCGAGACCGGTAATCGATCCGGTGTTAACAATCGCGCTTCCCTCTTCGAGGTGCGGCAACGCGGCCTTCGTCATGTAGAAATAAGCATAGATATTTGTCTTGAAGGTGCGGTCCCACTGTTCTTCCGTCACGTCGTCGATACTTTCCTGATGCTGCTGGAAAGCAGCGTTGTTGACCAGAATATCGAGCTTGCCAAACTTATCGACTGTCTGCTGCACGAGCTTCTTGCAAACTTTTGGATCGCGAACATCACCCGACAACGCAAACGCCGTTTGACCCTCGGCCTCGATCGCGCGCATTGTTTCTCGAGCGTCCTGTTTCTCCTCTTTCAAGAACGTGAACGCGACGTCCGCGCCTTCGCGTGCAAACAGCACGGCCACGGCGCGACCGATCCCAGAATCACCGCCCGTGATAAGGGCGACTTTCTCTTTCAGTTTTCCAGCGCCCTGGTAAAAAGGCGCTTCGTATCGCGGCTTCGGCTTAAGTTTCGCCTCGATGCCCGGCTTCGGCTGGTGTTGCGCAGGCATCGGCGACTTCGGCTGCTCGAGCTTGCCGTTGATCGCACGAGGTTTCTTTGCAGTGCGACGCTTTGTCGCCGATTTTGCCTTGCCACCGTTTCTACTTGTCATCGTCGCTATTTCTTTCTGCCCGCTTTCTTTCCACCCTTGCGCGAGGCGCTCTTTGTGGTCTTCTTGCCGCGACCACTGCCGCTCTTCTTGCCGCCACCTGATTCTTTGTTCACAGTGGCCCACGCTCTGCGCTCGGCTTCTTTCTTGGAGACGCCTTTGTCTTCGTAACCTTCTTCAATGTGTTCTGCCTGGCGTTTTTGTTTGTCGGTGTATGCCGACTTATCTCCTCTAGGCATTTTTGGACCCTCCCATGTTTGTGTTGGAGTGGCTTTGTGCAAATCACGATCCGGCTTGTCAGGCGTGAATCAATCTGCTTTAAAGCTCGGCGATTTTGCGTCGATTTTGTGCTGGCACCATGATTGCGCAATGAAAGAATCGGCAACGAATAAGGTTTTAAGTGCCCCGGAATTAAACAACTGCGGGGTTCTGCTGTACAGGAAACCTACACTTCATAGGGAGGATGATAGATGCCAAAGAAGTCAGCAAAAGGTCATCGTGAGTTGATTGAGACCGGTACAGACAAACGCTTCGTCAGGCGAAATGAGGAGGGGCAGTTTGAAGACGTAGCAGACGTCGGACGTTCGCTCTCGCGCGATCGGCAGCAAAAGGCGAAGACCGAGGTTCCGTCGGGTCAGGGCGACCGCGGCGACCAGAAGAAAAGATAAAAGTGATTGGGCCGCGGATTCACGCGAGTAAACGCAGATTGAAAAGTTAATTCTTATCCGCGTTTTTCCGCGTGAATCCGCGGCTTTTTATTTATTCGTTGAAAATAGTCGTTAAGCATTCGCGCATGACAAATCAAGCACATCTGCTCAGGCAGTTCTACATTCGTGGATCGGATCAACGCACCACACCACGAACACATGACGTTGTACGCCGCCTTGGGACGCTCAAAACTACTTTTGCGAGGATCAATACGATTACCCAAAGTTAACCTTCCTGACTGACCGGATATCAAAATGCACAAACAAATTCCGTTCCGCCCATGACAAAAATCGAACGTCTGCAGAACATCGGCATACGTCGACTCGGCACTCCCAAACGAGGTTTTCGTTACCAGCCCACGAACGGCCGTCTCACGAAGACGGATCTCGACAGGATCACTGATCTGAAAATTCCTCCGGCCTGGACTGACGTATTCATCAACCCGGCAGCAAACGGCAGAGTGCAGGCTATCGGTAAAGACACTGCGGGACGCTGGCAGTATCTCTATCACCAGAACCACACACGCGCGCAGGAGCTTCGGAAATTTCGACGAATCACAAAATTCGCGAAAGCGATTCCGACGATGCGCGCTACCGTCTCGCGTCACTTGCGGCAGCCGGGTCTGACGCGCGAACGCGTCCTCGCCGCCGTGCTGCGAATTCTTTCGACGTGTTTCATGAGGCCAGGCAGCGAGGTGTATGCGAGTGAGCATGGGAGCTACGGGATTGCCACGCTCCGGCGCAAGCACGTGACGGTCAAAGGCGAGTTGATCGAGTTTGATTTTCCCGGCAAGTCCGGCGTGCGACAGCAACGCCAGTTGCGCGACCGGCAAGTGGCGCGCGTGATTCGCGAGACGATAAAACTTCCGGGCTACAACGTGTTCAAGTACGAAAACGGCGACGGCAAGCCGGTCGTAGTGACGCGACGTCACATCAATGAGTACATCAAGGAAGTGATGGGCGGCAGTTTCAGTGCGAAGGACTTTCGCACATGGGCCGGAACACTCGTGTGTGCCTGTGCGCTCGCGCGCGACGGTAACGAAATTCCCGAAAAGAAGACTGCACGAAACAAACGAATCGTGGCTGCGATTAAAGAGACTGCCGAGGTGTTGGGCAACACGCCGGCGGTTTGTCGCGGCTCTTATGTGTGTCCTGAGATCATCAGCTCGTTCGAGAAGGGCCAGATAATTGATGCCTGTCTTACGAACCTCGACGACCTGATCGGATTTCGCGGACGTGGTCTACACAAAGCCGAACAGGCGTTGCTGAAGTTTCTCAAGACGGGAGTCAAATGAGTCTTGATTTCTAACCGATGGCACTGAGTTTGCGGAAGCCGTAGCGCGGCTTACTAAACTGTTTCGATATCACGCGGGAGGTTAATCAATGGAAGGTCCATTAAGAGGAATACTGGCGGGCGCAGCCGCCTGGAAGTTCGGTGGCGGATGCATTTCGACCGTACTGATTTTCATTATCGTGTTTTGGGCGCTGGGATACGTTAACTGCTAACACAAAGAGAGTCCGGATCGTTCCGAACGATCCGGACAATCTGCCTTACCAACTGACAACCAACTCTTCCGCTTCCTGCCATACCGGCAGGTTCGGCCGGATCGCACTCCGGTATAAATGATCCGGCTGGTCCAGCAGGAGACCGGCTCCCATCACGACAGTGCTAATGGGATCCTCCGGCATCGTCGCGCGCAGTTTCAACTCACTTTGCATGCGACTCCTAAGTCCCTTCAGCAGTGAGCCACCGCCGGTGAGAATCATTCCCGAATAATAGATATCACCGACCGCCTCAGGTTGCGCTTCTTCGATTACGCGTCGAATGCCGCCCACGATCTCATTAATCACAGGCTCCAACGCTTCGCGCACTTCTTCAGCAGTGATCTGCACTGCGCAGGCGAAGCCATCACTGAGCTGTTTGCCGACCACCTGAATTTTTCGCTCGTCCGCAGGTATGTCTTCGTCGTTGAGCGCGCCCAGTTCCCGTTTCAGTGCTTCGGCAGTGTATTCGCCGATTTGCAGACAATAGTTGGACCGCACGTAATCGCGAATGCTTTCGTCCATCGCGTTGCCTGCGGCAGTCAAACTCATCGACGAAACAACACCGCCTGACGCAACGATCGCGATGTTTGTGGTGCCGCCGCCGATGTCTACGACGAGATGCGCTCGTTCATCATCAAGCGCGAGACCCGCGCCGATTCCGGCCGCGAGTCCCTCGTCGACGAGATCGACGCGACGTCCACCCGCATCGTGCGCGGCATCGCGAACCGAGCGTTGCTCGACATTCGTCGCGGAGCCCGGAATACCGACTACAAAATGACCGAAGCGAAAACCGTCAGTCACCTTTCCGATAAACGTCCGCAGCATTTTCCGCGTGACTTCGAAGTTGTAGATGGTGCCGCTGCGAATTGGCCGGTGTACTTCGATACCACGCGGCTCGCGGCCAAGAAGCTTGAGTGCCTTGTGACCAACGCAAACGACCTCGCCATTGTAGCGATCGAGCGCCACGACTGAAGGCTCGTTCAAGAGGATTCCTTTGCCGGGTTGATAGATGAGTGTGTTGACTGTGCCCAGATCTATAGCCAGCTCATTCCTGAAGAATTTCTCGATAAACTTCACGGCGACGGTTCCTCCTCCAAATTGGCAGGTTTGACGGGTGCGAGTGATCGCAATCCGTTTCGGCAACTCGTATGCCTGACAGCGAGCAGTTGTCTCCTGGGGGATGTCTTTGGGAAGTTTAAAGAATGATTAAGGCCGGAATTCCAGAGGCCGTATGACAATTGTGCGGTTGGCAGGTAAATCGTACGACTTCCGCGCGTTCAGGGTGACTGAACCAACTCCAGAAGCCTTGTAATTCCCCTGCTCGTATTATCGCCGAGATTGACTCCGATGACGCGGCGGCCCCGCTTTACCAGGGCGCGAAAATCGCCGAGGGCTTGGGCCTGTTTCAGAATACTGAACGTGTAGGGCTCGCCGGGGATCGCAAAATCGCGTTCGTCGTCGGCAATGATTTGAAAGAACACGCCCGTGCCTGGTCCGCCTTTGTGAAGTTGGCCGGTTGAGTGCAGGAAGCGTGGTCCATAGCCAATCGTCACTGCGCAGCCGGTGCTGTCACGAAGTTGCGTTCTTAGCTCCTGAAACTGGCGATCGATCTCCGGCGTCTCTTCGATGTAGTTCAGGAACGCGATGTAGTCACGAGGCTCGATCGTGCCCAGATGGTTTCGTAAAACTTCAGCTACTGACTCTGCCTTCGTCGCATCGTCAGCACCGTAGATCGTGATCACGTCATCAGCAGCGACCGTATTGCGTTCGTCAAGACGACCGCGGCGAGTAAACGCGTTCAGCAATTCTTTCGTTGCGTCTTTCGCCTCCTGGACGTTGGGTTGATCGAATGGATTGATTCCGAGTCGCCAGCCCGCAACCGCGGTAGCAAACTCCCACACAAAGAACTCGGTGCCGAGATCGTAAAGATCGTTGATCTCACGATAGACGATCGGATGACCGGCAGCAGCAACTGCTTCGAGCTGTGTGCTTTTCGAAACACTGCCAAGCGAGATAGACACGAACAGACGATCGTTAGCATAAACGTGGGGACTGCCGAGTGGTTCACCATTGACCGGCAGTATGCCTTTACCTTCTTTACCTGTGCTCTCGGCGATGAGTTGTTCGATCCAGAGTCCTAACGTCTCGAGAGGTTCGTCGATCACGAGCGTGAGCTTGTCGCGTCCGGCGTTGGCGTTGTCACCCATTGCGAGTCCTAACTCAACGGCAACGTTGTCTGCGCGTGCGGCCTGCCTTGCTCCTTCGAGAAGCCTGCGCACGTCGAGTCCCATCAGCGCGGCCGGGACCATGCCGAAGTACGAAAGCGCCGAGTAGCGTCCACCGATGTCGGGCTGGTTCAGAAACGTGCGCTGAAATTTGAGCTCGGCTGCTGTTTCGACGAGTGGTGAACCGGGATCGGTGATGGCGATGAAGTTGTCACCGGGATTTTCCCGCAGCTTACTCACCTCTTCGTACCAAAACTTATAGAACACGTTAGGTTCAGTCGTGCTGCCCGACTTCGAGGCGATCAAAAAGAGACAACGTTCGATGTCGATCCGGTCTTTGAAAGCGGCGATCACGTCTGGATCGGTCGAATCGAGCACGAGCAACTCCGGAAATCCGGGCTGCCTGCCGAACGTTCGCGCGAGCACCTCCGGGCAAAGTGATGAGCCGCCCATGCCGCACACCATCACGTGTTCAAAGCGGCTGCGAACCGATTCGGCAAACTCGACGAGATCGTCTGTAACGCCTATCATCTCGTCAGCCACAGTCAACCAGCCGAGCGAGTTGTTGATAATCTTGATGCTCTCCGGGTCAGACTTCCAGAGGGTCGCATCCTTCTGCCAGATGCGCTTGGCCACCTCGTTATGATCCATGATGCAGGCAGTGTAACATTCTGGCCTAAGACAAGATAAAGCGATGACTCAAACAAAGCAGGCACTGATAGTAGTCGATGTGCAAAACGACTTCTGCCCCGGCGGCACTCTCGCCGTGCCCCACGGCGACGAAGTAATCGAACCTCTCAACAAACTCATCGACGAATTTCTCGAGCGTGGCGCGCCCGTGTACAAGAGCCGCGACTGGCACCCGCCAGAAACAAAACACTTCGCGGCACACGGCGGCACCTGGCCGGTCCACTGCGTGCAAAACACAGAAGGCGCGAATTTTCATTCCGAGTTGCGCGATGATCCGCGTATCACCGTGATCTCTAAAGGCCTCGGCGATAAGGATTGCTATTCAGCCTTCGACGAAACAGATCTCGCCACGCACCTTCACCAGCAAAATGTCGAGGAAGTCGTTGTCGGTGGTCTCGCCACCGACTACTGCGTTAAAAACACAGTACTCGACGCGCTGAAACACGGCTTTAAAGTGAAGGCTGTCGAAAACGCCATGCGTGCTGTCGATCTTCACCCTGGCGACGGCGAACGCGCCATCGCTGAAATGCGAGACGCCGGCGCTGAGATTGTGAAGTGACGATTGTGAACTGATGGGAACTCTCAACATCGATCGTTACCACGCCGCCATGGGCGACGCATCGTTCAAAGATGTGACGCGGCTTCACGATGGGCGACTGAGCGATGCGGAGGCCACGTTCTACATCACGCAGCGCAAGCTTCCCTTCGCGCCCTGCCTGGGCCATGAGCGTCTCGTGCGGCTCCTCGTTGACAGCCAGATCGATCGCCCGCGTCTACGCTTCCTTGAACAGGACCGCGGCGGTCTGCAACTCTTCGCCGCAGCAATCGAGGATATTCAGTTCGTCGGCAAGATCAGGGCGGTCCGTCCCGGTACGATCGTTTTTGCGCAGGAACCTTTCTCGGATATCACAGGAGCTTTCGGACTGACACAGGCGCAGGAGATCAAGTTTGAGCACGCGTTTGATCTGCCGATGACGACCGCCAGCACCGCGATGCAGTTTCGCATGGCGGCCGGCAACCGCTGGCTTTCAGATTTTTCACTGCGGCGCAACGGCGACATCGAGCGTGCCGTCGATATCGCTGTTTATGCTTTCATCGGCGGCTTCAACGACACGTCGAACCTCGAAGCAGCGCATCGCCTCGATATTCCCGCCGTCGGTACTGAAGCTCACTACTGGCAACAGGCGTACATCGAGTACATGGACCAGCCGGAAATCGAGACGCGCACCGGAAAACCGAAACACTTCGAACAGGTCGCTTTCGAGCGCTGGCTCGACGCGAACCCAAACGGCACGACGCTGCTGCTCGATACGATCGACGTTTACATGGGCGCCGTTCACGCCGCCATGGCCGCGACTTCCACGGACGCGCGCCGTCGCGCGTTCAAGGGATTTCGCGTCGATTCGGGAAATCTCGCGGAGCTTGGAGAGTGGTGCCTGCGTTTCTTTGCTGCAAACGGGCTGACTGGACTGCGCACGAACCTCACCGGCGATTTGACCGTGGAAAAAGTCAAACAGATCGTCGCTGAATTTCCCGAAGTTGCCGGCTTCGGTATCGGTACGAAGTTATCGAGTGAAGTTAAAGCAGTCGCCGGCGTGATCTTCAAACAATGCGTGATGAAGGGACGACCGACGCTGAAGGCTTCTAACTCCGAAGAGAAGATCACGCTGCCCGGACGGCTTCAATTGTTCCGCGGGACCGCCGCGGACGGAATGTATGTGGCCGACGTGATCGGGCTCGATGATGAGGACGTCGAGATTCCCGGGGCCATGAAAGTCGATCGGCTCCTCGTTCCGTTCTGGGAGAACGGGCAACACTCCGCCATTCCATCGATCGAGAAACAGAAAGTATTTGTTGAAGAACAACGACGACGCTTTCACGACATCGAGAACTATCCATGCCAATTGAGCGACAAGCTGCGGCAGCTTCGTGACGATCTGGTCCAACGAATGCGCGCCGACAATTCCGGCTGGGAAGAGATCCTCAAGATGCCCGAGCCCGAACACGCTCAGGAAGAAACAAAACGCGGATTATAGGATTGAGTGCGGCGGGTTTAGTCGCCGCTTTCCACGGTTGGCTCGGCGGTTTTGCGCGCGGGTTTACGGCGCGGCTTGAGTTTATCAATTATTCCGCGCGTAAAGCCTGTAGCGCTCTCCGTGAAGCGACGCCATTTCGCCGTCACCTTCAGATCGTCAAGCAGCGAATACACAACGGGCGTCGCGATCAGCGTCAATAGCAGCGAGAGCGACTGTCCACCGATAACAACGATCGCGATAGAACGGCGCTCCTCGGCGCCCGGTCCGGTTCCTAGCGCGAGCGGCAACATGCCCGCCACTAGCGCAAGAGTCGTCATCAGGATCGGACGTAAACGATCACGATTGCCCTGCATAATCGCTTCGTATCGCTCCATGCCCTTCTCGCGCAGATTGTTCATGTGGTCGATCTGCAGGATCGCGTTCTTCTTCACCACCCCAAACAAGACGAGAATACCGAGGGCGGAGTAGAGATTGAGCGTGTCGCCTGTTCCCCATAACGCGAGGAGCGCGAAAGGCACTGAAAGCGGGAGGCTCAGAAGAATCGTGAGCGGGTGCACAGTGCTTTCAAACTGCGAGGCGAGGATCATGTACATGAAGATGATCGAAAGAATGAAAGCCCAGATGAACTCAGTGAACGTTCGCTCGAGCTCGCGCGCGCGCCCGGAAACGGTAGTGGTGTAAGCACTCGGCAGGTTCATCTCCCGCACTGTTTCGCGCAACGCTTCGATTCGATCCGCGAGTGCGTATCCCGGCGCTACGGATGCGCGCACGGAAACCTGTCGCTCACGATCGAGACGATCGATTCGCGACGGACTGGTGTCGCGACTGATCGTTACGAGATTGTCGAGCCGCACCAGTCCGGCCCGCGACGACGGAACGTACAAGCGACTAATCGTATCAACGTCGCGCCGGTCTGCTTCAGTAAGTCGCAACTGCACGTCGTAGTCTTCGTTGATCGACAGGTCCCGATAACGCGAAGCTTCCTCTTCACCGCCAACCATCAGTCGCAAACTCGTAGCGATGTCGGAAGTATCGACGCCGAGGTCCGCGGCGCGATCGCGATCGATCAGCACTCGCAACTCCGGTTTGTTCAGTTTTAGAGTGGTGTCGGCATCAACGATGCCGCCGATTTTCTTCGAACGCTCGACAAGGTCGTCAGCATAGGCGGCAAGCGCGGTGATCTCTGGTCCACGGAAAACGAAGTCGATATCGGTGCGGCCACCGGCGCCGAAGTTGAACGACTGCGCGTTACGTACACCGCTGCGCATCGGCGAGTACTTCTGAAGTCGCCGGCGAACTTCCTGCATGACGTCCTGTTGCGTGTAGTTTCCTCTAAAGGCGTTGAATGGATTCCCATTCTTCAGCTCATTCCAGAACTTGGTAAACGAAAGTGTGCGCTCTTCGTGCGGCGCGATGCGCACGTATGCATTGCCCTGGTTAATGCCGCCGAGAAAACCTCCGCCGGCCGACGAAAGCACGAGCCTCACACCCGGCGTCTCGAGAATGTCCTTTTCCATCGCGCTGATGACTTCGTTCATCACGGCGAGGTTTGTGCCTTCTGGCCCGTTGACGCTGATTTCAAACTCGGCCTCATCAACGTTCGTCGGGATAAACTCCTGCTTCACGGAGCGGTAAAGCGGAATGCTCGTCAGCACCACCGCGAGAGCCACGAGCGCAACAGCCAGACGATGCCGCATCGCAAAGACGAGCATGTATGTGTACGCCGCATCGATCCAGCGGTAGAAACCTCGACGCGAAGCAGGACCATCATGCCCGCCCTTCGCATCGTTCACGCGAATCAGACGCGAGCTCATCATCGGCGTAAGCGTGAATGACACGAGCAAGCTCACGAGGATCGCGACTGCGGCAGTGATTCCGAACTGGTAAAGAAAGCGACCAGAGATCGACGACATGAACGACACGGGCAGGAAGATGACTACGAGAGACAGAGTTGTAGCCAGTACGGCGAGACCGATATCCTTCGTCGCCTCCCGCGCCGCTTCTTTCGCATCGATTCTCTTTTCTTCAATGAAGCGGAAGATGTTTTCGAGCACGACGATCGCGTCGTCGATAACTACGCCCACCATCAACACGAGCGCCAGCATTGTGACGCTGTTCAGGGTGAAGTCGAGCGCCTTCATCATTCCGAAGGTGGAGATCACGGAACACGGAATCGCCACCGCTGCAATCAGCGTCGAGCGCCACGATCGCATAAAAAGGAAGACGACGAGACTGGCAAGAATACTGCCCAGGATCAGGTGAACTTCAATCTCGTGCAACGCCGCTTCGATGTAGCGCGACTGATCGCGAATGATCTCGAGCTTGACGTCCTCCGGAAGTTGCGCACCCACGCGTGGCAGAGCGTCTTTCAAGCCTCTGATAACTTCGACCGTGTTAGCGCCGGACTGTCGCCTGATATCGAGCGTCACCGTGGGAACGCCGTTCAGACGCGAAAACGATCGTTGCTCTTTCGTTCCATCTTCAACACGGCCGACGTCGCGAAGCTTTACGGGCGCGCCATTGATGTTTGCGATAACAAGTTCGTCAAACTGTCGCGGGTCAGTAAATCTTCCGAGTGTTCGAAGTGTGAGCTCTTCTTTTCCAGTCGTGACGTTTCCGCCCGGCACGTCCGTGTTCTGACGTTCGAGGGCCTGGCGAATTTGCGAGATCGAAATCTGGTAAGCGGCGAGCCGGTCAGCGTCGATCCAAACATTGATCGCGCGATCGAGACCGCCGACGACACGAACTTCGCCGACGCCGCCGATGCGCTCGAGCTGCACGCGCACAGTTTTATCGGCAAGCTCGGTCAATTCTCGGATTGAACGATCGGCCGAAAGCGCGATTGTCAGAACCGGCGCACTGTCGTTATCAAACTTTTGTACAACAGGAGGCGTCGCATCTTCCGGCAAACGCCGGCCAAGTGTATTGACGCGGTCACGGACGTCCTGTGCAGCTGATTCCAGATCCCGATCCAGCTTAAATGTTGCGATGACGAGGGCGGTCCCCTGGCCAGAAATCGAACGCAACTCGCTGATACCATCAACCGTGTTAACTACTTCTTCAAGCGGTTGCGTAACCAGCGATTCGACTTCTTCGGGCGCCGCGCCCGGGAGACCAACACGGACCGAAACTGTAGGAAGATCAACGGAGGGAAAACGATCGACACCCAGCCGGAAGAAACCCGCCGCGCCCACAACGACCAACGACAACACGATCATGGTCGCGAAGACAGGACGACGAATACAGATTTCAGCTAGTTTCTGCAATTTTGTATTGCTTGCGCCTTTTTACGACTAATCGACAACTTCGACAGCCTGACCCGATTGCAGGTTGCCCGGATCGACCACGATCTTTTCCCCGACACTGATCCCCGAGACGATTTCCGTAAACTCCAAATTGCGTCGCCCGGTCGTGATCGGTTTTTCCAACGCTTTTCCGTTCTCAACGACGATTACCTTCTCGATACCCGCGAAAGTCACGATCGCATTGTTCGGAACTGTCACCGCCATCTTCGCGTCGTTGGTCACGATCTCTGCGTGGGCGAATGAGCCGGGCCGCAGCTTTCCATTATTTCGCACATCGGCTTCGACAAGCAGCATCCGGTTCTGCTCGGCAATCACCGGACTCAGTCGCATGATTTTTCCGAGATAGACAATCGTGTCGCCCTCAACGGTTACACGAACATCCTGACCCGGGCGAATCGTGTGCGACTCGCGCTCCGGTATTTCGGCACGCAGTCGCAACGGATCCATTTTGACGATGTTCACGACCGGCGCGCCCGCCGCGAGATATTCACCAACACTCGTGCGCTTTTCCTGCACGATGCCATCCAACGGAGCCACTACGTTTGTGTCTTTCAACTGCTGTCTTGCGAGTGCGAGTTCAGAGCGTCGCTGGGCAAGCACTCCCTGACGATTGCGGATCTCTTCGTATGCGTCCTGGTACCGGCCTTCGGCCACTTTAAATGTCGCATTCGCCGAATCGAATTCGGCCTTCGCGATCACGCCCTGCTCAACGAGGCGGGCAGCACGGTCGCGGTTATGACGCGCTTCATCCAGCACGGCCCGCGCCTGGCGCACGGTGGCTGTTTGTTCCGGATCGACTCTGTCGTTAGTGCCCTCAGGTGTCAGACCGAGACGCGCACGCGCCTGGGCTAACGAAGCTTCTGCTTGTTGAACGCGCAGGCGATAGTCATCCGAATCAACGACGGCGATGACTTGTCCCTTCGAGACCACACTGCCGAGGTCAACAGTGATCGTGCGCACACGTCCCGGAACCTTCACGCTGACTGTTGTTTGATCGTAAGCGGCGAGAGTGCCGTTGGCAGTTACGGTCTCGCCGAATGGGGTTTCGGCGACGGTCGTGGTTTTGACTTTACGAGCCTCACTGCCCTGTCCAGGTCGTCCCTGTCCCTGGCGCTGCGAAGCCTGGTAATCACTCTTGCATGACGTCAAAAAAAGCGCCGCCAGCAAGAGCGACACTCCCGTTAAGAAAATCCGCGTTTGAAACATCCCTGTGCAGTTTAACATGTAGCCGATAAACAGGCCCAAAATGCACCGAGGATTTACGTAAAGTTAAGTAAAGCATTTGTGCTTTTTGTGCTTCCTTGCGCCGCGATTATGGTGTTTGCGCGGTCCGTTTAGAAGCCCTTCCGGATCAGATAGGATGCCTTGATAAAGAAGGTGCGCGTGTTGCGACGAAACCCGGGAACGATCTGCGTGGTGAAGGGATGCCGTGTGTCGTAATTCAAATCGTCGTTATAGCCCGCGTAAAACGCGGTTCCCGGACTGGGTGTCCAGCCAAACAGCGCCTGTGATCTCAACCGCGAGTTGAGCGTGTTGTAATCCAGGATCAAACGCGCAAACGTGGCTTTCGTAAACTGGTAAGTGCCGCGCAACGTCAGAATGTTGATAGCGAAGGAAACACGATCGGTGTCGTAACGTCTCAGCCGTTGACTGTTGACGTTGAACGAGGCGCGCAACTCGTTAGTCGGCTGATAGGTGATGCCGGCGGTGAACTGGAGCAGCTTCCCGCGACCGGGATCAAGAGGCGCATCCTGTCCGAGCAGGAGGGCAGCAGGGCTGACGCGTGGATACTTGTCGCCGTTGCCGAAGTCGAAATCAAAGTGTCCCCAACGTTGTGTAAGCTGAGCGTTAAATTGAATCTGCTTGTTGGGATTGGAGCCCGAATAGAACGACAGGTGCTGTTTGTTTGAAGCACGCTCCGTACTCTCGCCAAAGAACGTACACTTGTTGTCGTCCACGCCAAATGGATCGCACGGCTTCGCTTCCCTTGTTGGTCCAAACTCGTGATCGAACAGCCGCTCGTAACCCGGTTCCCACCAAACACCAAAATAACTATTGCGCGGCAACTGTAACTCGACGAGGTTTTCAGTCTCCCAACTGTACAATCGGCCCTGCCAGTCGTAATCGACATGAGTGGCGTTGTGGATGTGGTAGGAGATGATCTTCTTCTTCGGATTTGGATCGGAGTTATAGCGAATAAAGCCGAAAGTAAAGTTTGAATTTGTGCGTTGGAAGAAACCGACGTCCGCTCGATAGTCCTTCGTAAAACCTTCGCCGTAAAGCTCCCAACCCCAGTTGCGTCCCGAGCGAACGTAACTCGTCAAGTAACCGAAGCCATTCCCGGTGCGGTAACGATTGACGCCGTCGTTAGGATCGAAAAAGAAGTTTCGTGAGGTTGTTCCCAACGTCTGGAAGCTCAAGGTCGTTTGCTTATCAAGTCGAAAGCGCCCGTCGAGTCCCAAGAGTTGATTGTGTTTCTCGATGAAGTTGTAACTCGTGGCCAGCATGCCGATCGAGTTTTCTTTACCAACGTCGCGTTTGAGGCGAAGCACTCCGATGTAAGCGTTCTTATCGACAAACCGTTCCGCGTTGCAGACTTCGCCTGGTTTGACGGTGCGAAGGTCGAGGCACGCATTCAAGGCGCCCCGATCGTCGGCGTTGAGATTTCCTGGGCCATTGTCACTGGCTGCCATTAAGCCAAACGTGTTTCGGCCCAACTTGCCGGTCGTTTTTACAGCAACGTCCGGATCAACAATCGCGCGCGTGTGGACCGCGGTGATCGGCGTCTGAAAAATGTCGATGCCTTCGAGGAAGAATGGACGCTTTTCGGAAAAGAAGATCGGGAAACGCTGGTTCGCTGTAACGACAAGCTGATCGGCTTCAACTTGCGCAAAGTCGGGATTGATAGCGAGATCGACTGTAACCGCCGAACTGGGGATGAACTTTGCGGTCAGTCCGAGATCGAGTCGTATGGGTTCGTTCACAATGCGGCCGGGATCGATCACACGAGCGTCTGGTGGAAGCGAAGGGACAAAACGACTGTTCTGCGACACCGTAAAACTCGGAATCAATTCGATCATGCGCTCGACAGAAATACCTTCGAGCCCCGTGAGATGTCCTGCCTGGCTCAATTGACTATCGACGCTGCGCGAGAACGGCATCCACGAGTCGAGTTCGTTTTCAAAGCGCTTGATGCGACGAAAAAAATGTGCGCCCCAGAGTTTTCCCTTCCCTGCCTCGAAACGGAGCGACTTGAACGGAATCGCGATTTCAACGTTGAAACCCGTCTCATGGATGATACCCTTCGACTCCATTAACAAATCGACACTGAAGTCTTCGCCACGACCTTCCGTGATGATGCCGTCGCCCTGAATTCCGAGTGGATTAAAAAAGATTTCGAAGGCTTTGCGTTTGTCGTTGAATGTGTCGAGCATGATGCCGACGTAGTCGTCGCTGAAGATGTTGTCGCGCTTTGCGACCGTCGCGCGGACTTTGTCGGGCTCATCTGTGGCTTTGAACGCGATGTAAAGAAACCTGGAATCGAATCCCATCAACACTTCAGTCGGCTTTGAAGGTGGAACATTGTCGCCGGGCTGAATCTGGTAGAAATCTTTGAACACCGCTGCCGTTTGCCAGATTGCTTCGTCGAGCTTGCCATCGATCGTTGGCGGTTTCTCGAACTTTGGAATGACGATGGGTTGTGATTTTTCCGGAGGAACGACGAAGGTGGTTTTTGCAGTAGTCGCGCGGGGCGCTGGTGCTGGACTGGCCTTCGCTGTCGCTTCAGGAGTTGCGGTTACAGCCGCTGGAGGAGTAGCCGGCGTTTGCGCTTGTGCGTAGAGGACGGCGGTGAGGAGGACCACGAGTATCATCAGTGGGAGGTATCGAATCGTCATCGCACCGCAGTGTTCACAAAACCAAAAAGACGCAAAGCGAAGTTAATCACTCTTGCGTCTTTGCCCTTCACGCGAAAAGTTGTGCTTACTGGCGAGGACGCAGCAGAATTTTTCCTTCGCCAGTCCTGAGAACAAATACTTTGCCGCCGTTGCCGATTCTCCAGCGCTTCAGGCGTGGCGAGGGTGTGATGTCCTCGGCAACCACAAAACCTTCGTTGCTGATGTCCTCGACCGAGTTGGTTTCGATGGTGAAACTCGACCCAGCAGGCACACTCAGCGAAATCGTACCGTCGCCGGTTCGCGCGGAAACGGAATTGAAATCACCATCCAGCGCGATTTCGCCGTCGCCTGTGCGCGCGTCCACGTGCCCGTCAAACTTGATGACGCGAATAAGACCGTCGCCGGTGTTGACCTGAAGCTGTCCGCCGCCATTCGCCACCTCGATTGGACCGTCGCCGGAGCGGAGCGTGATCTGGCCGGTAACGCCGTCAAGGTTCAGCGCGCCATCGCCGGAGGAAACATGCAGCGTCGATTTGCGAGGCACGTAAACGTCGAAACTCACGCTGCCGTTGTGGTGCTCGGCGTTGACGGTGTTGATCGAAATGACATCGCCCTGTTGTTGCGACTGGATCGTAATGTCATTCAGAGTTGCCTCGTCAGCGGCACCCTTCGTTGCGGTGTAAGTAACTTCCGGTTTATCCCAGCCGTGAACCCTCACGCGACCATCGAATGTGCTCAACGTAACTCGCGGTGAACCACTGACGCTGAATGTTTTCGTTTCCTTCGCCGTGAATCGCTCGGTGTATACACTACTTACAGCCGCTCTCGAGCGGTTTGCCACTCTTTGCTCACGAAGCCGTTCACGTGCGATCTCGCGTTGCGCGACTTCGATCTCACGGTGCGACTCACGTATCGCCTGATCGACCTGCCGGCGTGCTTCGCGTTGCGCTTCACGAGCCATGCGCGCACTATCAACCTTCGTTCGCAATGCGTGAGCAGTTTCGGCAGCGGCGACAGCCTGGCTAACATCCACTTCGATTACTCTTTCAAAATCTCGTTCCCGGATTGGACCAGCAACACCTGCGTCACCTGCGAGCGAAACGGCTGGGCTCAGCGGTAGACCATCCTCGGCGTGAGTGACTTTGATTCCGCCGTTAACGTTTCCCAGCTTGATTCGTGGGCCACCTGTACCGATCTGGCCGTTCATGCTGTGTCCGACGTACTCACCGTGTTTGACTTTTAGCCCGAAGTCGCTCGTGATTGAGCCGTGCACCGTGTCCGCGCGAACCGCAGCGTTTGAGTTGGACGGAATAACGAGGGTCACATGACCGTTGACTGATCCCAGCGAGATTGGCCTCGACTCGTCGAGTTGTAGGAACGTAGCAGTCAATGGACCATTGATGGTCGACAGTTTGGCTTCGCCGAGAAGCCCACGGGCATTGACATGTCCGTTGATCGACGACGCCTTCACGCTGCCTTCAACACCGTCGATGTCGAGTGAGCCATTGACCAGCTCGATCGACTGGAGCACGGCCTTGCGCGGAACCGTCAATGAATACTCAACTGTTGCGGGATTGTCGTAGCGTCGATCGTCGTTGCGGAACCTGAAGTTCTCGTACGGATACTCGGTCTTGATTCTGATATTTTCTGCCGTTGCGTTGACCTCAATTTTGGCTTCGGCCAGGCGGTCGCGGCGATAGGCTTTTTTGATTGCGTCCACTTGGACTTCCGCTCGATCCCAAACTTTTATTTGTACGCCGCCATTGATGTTTTCGAGACTGATTCGACCGGTCGGCGAAAGTGGATAGGTTTGATGAAATTCGTCACGAACCTCTTGCTCTGTTTCGGAAACAGAAGCGGTCGGGTCAATCGACGGCGCTGCCGGAACAGGCCGCAGATCCTGCGGCTCCTGGAAACGAAGCGCGCTTGCGGATGCTGGTCCGGCTCCATTGCTGGCCAACGCGATAATCAGCAGAACTACACCGATGAGGCTTTTAGTTAACATTATCTTTTTCGATCCTATTAAATGGTTATCAACTGGCAATGCGTAGATTAATACTTCGGTTCAGTGTCTTCAAAATCATTTCACGATCGCGAGGATTAAATCTAATCACACCGTGTCTGCGGGCTTTCGCCTTGAACGTGTTCAGCGGTACTTCAACCGCAATTGGCTCGTCACCATCGATGTTTTGCTCGTCAGTAGAAACGCGGACTTCAAAGTCTGTCGCATCGATCTCAAACCGATGGAGTTTCTTGAGTTTGGCGATCTCCGCTTCGCTGGGCAGAGAAATAACGCGCGGGAGCGGTTTTTCAATTCGGATTTGCGGACGGCGTCCCAAAGGTAACGCGCTTGGTACCGTCGGCTTCGGCGTCTCGTTAAGCCAGGGAAGTTCGAGGGATAGGGCTGACTGTTTACGTTCACAACTCTGGTGCTTTTCGACTTTGACGATGGTGTGGGTTTGACTTTGCGCGAGTTCGACGGGAGTCACCTTGCCGGACCACTGCGCTACCAGGCGGCTGGCGTCCAGAGTTAGACGGTGAATTTCCGTCAATTCCTTTGCGGATTGGGAAAATGCGGTCAGGCCCACGACCAAGAGCAGAATCACAAGGTATTTTGATTTTTCGCCATGTTTTCCCGTGCTGTTCATTCCCTTGACCTCTTCGTTTTAGGACCGAGAGCAGCCAGTTCTGAAGTAACTAGTTCCAACTGCCCCCGGCCCTTCTGCGTTGCTCTATAGTCAATACACCGACCCGCGAGAGCTTGTGGCAAGAAAGTTTCGGCAACAAAAGGCACAAAAGCACAAATGCATCGATTGAGAGATGCGTTATCGGAAATCCAATTTTCGTGCTTATTGTGCCTGCTTGTGGCTTATATCTTCTTGAGGCGCACAGTGCCGAGGAAGGATGAAATCGAGATCATCGCGTCGCCGGTGCCGCAGACAGCATTCACACGCTTCAGTACGTACTGCGCCGGCCCGGTGGGTCTTTCAACCCTGATCGGGGCGACGATTGGTCCAGTTCGTGGTAGCGGCTGCCCTTTTGCCGTCGGTGGTTGGGGCGTGCTGACGGGCACTGGCTGACGAGGAGTTGCAGGTGGCGCTGGAGGGGCTTCACTAACGTATTTCAGCGCAAAATCGGAAAGAAGCCCGTGCTTCTCTGAAACTTTTGCGTTCAACCGAAACGACGCATCATCCGGCATCGCCAGAATCAGGTCACCGGCCATGTTCGTGAAGCCGTACGAGCCCGATTTGGCTAGCGGGCCGGTCATCGTAACCGTCCCATTGACGGTTTTTACAGTGACTTTCGGATTACTAACCCGGTTCAACTGAATGTCGCCACTAACCGTGCCGACTTCAAAAGTATCTTCAACCGTCACGGGTCGAACATTCATAACCTCGACAACGCCACCAGCCGAACTCAAATGCACCCGACCGCTGGAATCTTTCAGGAAAATACTGCCGCCGAGACTTCCCGCTTCAACCAGCTTCGTGACCCGTTCGATCTCGATGTCGCCATTTTGCGAACCGGCGTATGCACCGGCGACGCCCGCGATTGTGATGTCGCCGTCGCGTGTTTGCACTTGCACGGTCGCACCCGCGGGCACGTCCATTTCCACGCTTGCGATTGCCTGGCAGTCACTACGTGGATTGGCCACGCTTGTCTTATCCAACACCATCACGTCCACACGGTGCGCAGGCGTGGACATATCTTTTGCCTTGTCGATACGCCGGAACTCAATTCGCGACGCGTCGAGCGAGCGCACGTGGATTTCGTTTTTCTCCCAGCCACGCACCTTCAGCGTTCCCGAAGCAACACAAAGCGTGACAACGGCTTGAGAGTCGACCGGCATCGACCGATCGATCTTTTGGCCCGGTTGTGGATCTGTAATTTCGTGAGCGGCGGTGGAACCTGCCAGAGAGAGAATGAGGCCGATTACTAGCCAAGCTGCAAACAACTTCACTGTCAACTTAGAACCGGCCCTTTCACTGTCCGCGACCTGCGCCGGCACGGGCGTCGGCGACAGTATTGAGGAAATCTACTTTGCTTTGATAGGCAGCAAACATGAAATCGGCCGCGTCGGGATCATTTGGATTGCTCTTCGCTGCACTACGAGTGGCCGCGATTGCGCGATCGACCACTGCGAGATTACGTTCGAACTCAACCTGCAAAGCAGGTCTCATACTCTTCTTGTTGGACTTGATCGCAGAATCCAACCGGGCGATGGCCTTCAAATAAGAGCGCTCACCTGGAAGCAGTTTAACTGGTACGGGCGTTGGCGTGGTGCTTACCGGGACAACTCTTTCTCGGCGATAAGAAGTCGTGATAGTTGGCGCTGGTGTTGTCGGAGCTGAAATCTCTATTGCCGGTATGGAAGGCTCTGTCGTCTCAACCTTTGCGATTGTTTGGTCCTGCGCAGGCTCATTCGTTGCGCTCGGCAGAACGTTAGCCACTTGATCCGGCGTGGTTCGAATTTTCACTATACCCATAATGGCCGCAAACGCCACAACGACTGCCAAACTCGCATAACCTAATGTTCGCTGACTTCCGAAGTTAAGCAGACCGGAGAAGAATGCTGCCAGACCGCCGGCTTTTTCTGTTGACTGAGCGATCGCAATACGGTCACCCAGGACCGCCGCGTCGATGCGTTCGCGAAGTCGCTCGGTCGGAACGCTTGCCTCAAACTCAGCCGCGAATGCCGAGGTGAGGAGTGCCGACTCCTCTTCCAGTTCGCGCGCCGCAGCCGCACAGGTTACACATGAAGCAAGATGCGACGTCACGCTCTCCATCATCTCGATGGAAAGCTCCCCGTCGAAATAGCTTTGCAGCTTGCCCTCGTCCAAACACCGTGTCATCGTTTGCCTCCGATCTTACCGTAAACCCTCGCAAACTCTTTGCGCCCACGCGCCACGAGGCTGCCGATGTTTGTCTCTTTCAACGACAAACTGGTGGCGATCTCGCGGTATGAAAGTCCCTGCTGTTTGAGCAGCAGGCAACTTCTCATCGGCTCCTTTATTTTATCGAGGGCGCGGCGTGCTTCTTCGATTGCTTGGCGGCGTTCGAAGTCTTCTTCCGGTGCCTCGACAAAAAAGCCGTTCTCGGCGTTCGTCTTGTGATACTCGTTGTCGCGAACCATCGAGCGGCTTTGCCCCCGCAAGGTGTTTCGCGCCACGTTGAGCGTCACGCGCAAAAGCCACGCGCGGAGTAATTCCTCGCCCGGCGTAGCGTTGAGATTGCGATAAAGTCGTAGAAACACTTCCTGCGTCACGTCTTCAGCCAGGGCTGAATCGCGAACGACAGCTCTAGCCGTCCTGAAAACGGCGCGGTGATGGAGAGTAAACGCTTCGTCGAAACTGAGCGGACCTACCGCCTCAGTTCCGATGTCGTTAGGCATGGACTCGATCAAAGCTCTAGCTTGTCCGTTCATCAATCACCGCTCTCTCAGTGATGCAAACACCGCAAACAGGCGGCTTGTGGCAAGATTCTGCCCCGAGCCGGCGAAATGCGGCATTTTGGCGGGTTATTGTAGACCCGAACCCGGTTTCGCACCAAGTTTTCGAGCGGTGACTTCAGTTAGTGACCGAACGGGGAGATTCGTTGCGGTTAACGTGGAGACGATTGGGAAAGTTCGAGTGTTAACAGGCAGACGAAAGGCTGAAGCACTCGCAGACATAATCTGTGGGGAAATAATCAATCAGCATTAGCACAAACATGCGCGCGAGCGTGAAGTCTCACCCCGGAGCCTGAAGAACGCCGGGCACGAAGGTGAGGCAGGGAATTTAATACGCGCGTAGTATAATTCGCGTCTTTGACTCAGTCGTTACAAGACAGCGTGTTCATGCGGGCGTGCCGGCGGGAGCCGGTGCCTTACACACCGATCTGGCTAATGCGGCAGGCCGGCCGCTACATGCGCGAGTATCGTGAAGTCCGCGCGCGAACCTCCTTTTTGGAACTATGCAAGACGCCGTCACTCGCCGCTGAAGTGACTGTCACCGCCGTCGA
>DAIOGT010000006.1:0-56661 GCA_036745095.1 Pyrinomonadaceae bacterium | reverse complement strand
AGAACTGGTCCTGTCCCTGCTCGAGATAGATCGCCGAAGCGCCGGACATGTAGTAAAGGTAATAATTCTTGCGATACCAGGAGAGCGACGGTCCCATCGTTGGACCATAACGCGAGTGGTAGAAGAAGTCAGGGCCGGCGAAGTTTTGTTGCTTCGTGAACGTTGTGGCCGTGTCGCCGAAGTTTGGCGCATGGTAATAAACAAACGCGCCGCCGAACTGACGCGCTGCGCCGCGCGTGAAGGCGATACGCATTCCCGTCATCGGCATCACTGCTGCCGTTTCCATGCCGAGCAGGTTCACGCCCCATTGCGTTAGCGCGTGGGCAAACGAAGTGCTCGAAGTTGATTGCGCGGGAATCAGCTTGTCCCACAGTGGTCCGGTCTCGGTTTGAAATGTCTCGCGCCATTTGCGAGCGATCGCATTCGAATAAAACTGCCGGTGCGCTTCAAGCAGCTCACGACGTGACATTGACGGCGTGATCTTCAACTCCGCGGGTGCATACTCCCACACGTAGCCGACGCTCTCTCCAGAGATGAAACCGAGAAACTGATCCTTGAATTCGCTATTGAGCAGTTGCCACGCGGATGGCTCGACCTTCGCAGCGCCGTAGTTGATGAGAATCGCGAACGGCGCCTTCGTCTCGCGCAGGTAACGCAGAAACGGACTGCCTTCTTTCAGATACTCAGGAAGGTTGTTGATGTAGACGACAGGCGCCACCAGCTTCGATTGAAAAAGAGGCACGTCTCGCGTGCCTTTGTATTTCGCGACAAACGCTTCAATCGGCTCGGCATTGAATGGAAAGAGCGGTCGCTCCGCGGCAGGTTTTTCGAGGAGGGGCCAAAACTCCTTCGCAATGTTCCACGGCATCAGGAAGTCACGGCCCGCAACCTTCGGTCGCACCCACGCTTCAGGCACACGCGCAACATCTTCGCTTCGCAGCAACGACTTTAGCGGCTTCCGTGTGCTGGACCACGTGCGCAGGTAACGCATCGCCGCAAAGTCCGGTTTTTGCCTGCCTGACGGCTTGAACGCTAAATCATTCGTGAGTAAAAAACAGTCAACGTGCCGGCGTGCTTCCGTGGCTTTCTCGATCACGAGTGATACGCGCGCCGGACCTTTTTTCAAAGTGACATTCGCGGTGTCCCACGCGAAGGCCCAGCTCCAGTACATGCTCACTTCGTCGTGCGGATCGATCACGTCTTTCGCGCCAAACTCTTTTCGAAACACCTCGGCGCCGTCCTGTGCGATCGTTACGGTGAAGTTCTCAGTTCGCCTGGCCCAGTCAGCGTAACGAACCCAAAATTTGTATTCGCCGCCGCGTGGTATCTCGAGATCCTGATAGAGCGTCGCACGCACTTCATCAGCGCTTGCGGCCGCGGAGTTCCATTCGCTCTCGCCACCCTGCGTCCACTCCGCCGAGACACCTGGTCCATTGATTCCCCAGCCCGGCGCTTTTTCACGCGAGAGGTTCAGGTACGACGGGTTAAGCAGGGGCTCGCCGAGCTTGCCGGTGGTGAAGCCGCGCATGTTCTCCGCTTCGTACCAGAGGTGCTCCGCGGGCGTTGTTGTTTGGGAATAGACCGGCGCTGCTGAGAAAAGAAAAAAGAGGACAAGCCACAGATTACGCAGATATCCGTGGCAGAATCTGTGTAATCCGTGGCTCAATTTTAACCGAGAGATTCAAGACACTCGCTGAGCGTGCGTTGCCGGCAAGTGAACATCGGCGTGTCGCGGAGTGTGTAGGAACTGGCTTTCGTTTCGCGAAGCTCCTGGACCAGATCGAGAAAGTCAGACGGGTAGTCAGTTTCAAACGCCACGACAAACTCCTGATCGTCCAGGCCAAACGAGTAAGTGGTGTGCAGTTTTACTGACCGATACTTCATCCCGATACGGATGTGCTCGTCCATCATCTCCTGCCGCTGCTCGGCGGGTCGTGAATACCACTCGCGAGTTTTCACAAACGGATAAACAAAGAGATACTGCGATTTGCCGGGAACAACGTGCAGCCGATCTTCAACGTGCTCCGGATTATCTTTGTCGATGTACATCGAGCGCTTCGTCATCGACAGAAACGACTGCGTGGGCTCGATGTATTTGGCCATCTCAGTTTTGTTAAGTCGGGAGGTCATCTCCTGGAACGGTTCGAGCTCATAACCGATACGCCAGATCATGAAATCAACATTAGTGCGCAGTCCGATAGTCGAATAAGAATGAATCAGCAACGAGGAGCGAAACTCATCCACGGTCTTGGCGAACTCATCACGACCGCGTTGTTTATCCCCGTCAGAAAGCAGGCGCCACTCGGGACGCGCATGATAGAACGTGAAATTCACAAACTGCCGGGGAAGCTTCGCCTTCTCCACTTCCACCTCCGCGTGGGCAGGGGCGAGACGAAGAGAGCCGCGTGTGGCATTACCTGGATCGTTGTCGCTACTCATTGTATTTACCTCAGGCCTGGCTTACAGATGACTGACCTTGGAAGATTCAGCGATGCAAAGTTATTCTGCCCAGTCTCTGGACTGAATGCAACTTGGGAAGAAAGGCGAACGTTTCTGCGTCAAAACGCGTGCAGGTAAAACATATGAACGTTGAATCATCGCGCCGCTCGTTTCTCAAACTATGGCCCCTCGGAGTATTCGCTGCCGTCTTCGCCTCGATTGGCGGCGCCGCGTTTCGCTTTCTTCGCCCCAGGATTTCAGCCGCCACCGATACCTGGCTTGACGTCGGATCCGTTGCCGAATTGACTGGCCCGCAGCCTCTTAGCCGCAAGATCGTCGCCGAGCAGATTACCGGTTGGGCCATCACGACCGAAGAACACAACGTTTTCGTCTTACCCGCGAAGAACAATGAAGTGTTATCCGCAATCTGTCCGCACGAAGGCTGCGAAGTCAGGTGGGAACAAAACATGAACCGCTTTTCGTGTCCTTGTCACGAGAGCTACTTCTCCGCCGATGGCTCGCGCCTCAGTGGTCCAGCAGCGCGTGGGCTCGACTCGTTGCCGGCGCGCGTTCAGGACGGAAAGCTGCAAGTTCAATACGTCTCGAAGGAACAGGCGACACGAGCATGAGGAGCGACAACGGGATCCGCGCGTGGTTCGAAACGACAAGCGGCATCGTTGCTGTGCTGCTCCTCGTCCAGTTTCTGACGGGAGTTTTGCTGGCGTTCTATTACGTGCCTTCCGTCGATCACGCTTACACAACCGTTTCTTATGTTGAGAAGGTCGTGTCGTCAGGTTCGTGGATTCGTTCGCTGCATCACTACGGCTCACAATTACTCAGCGTCGTTATTTTCCTTCATGTTATGCGACTGTTTTTGAGTCGTGCTTATGAGACGAACAGAGTTCAGTGGATCGCCTCGATTGTGATTCTCGGCCTCGTGATGTCCGCCGGCGGCACAGGCTATTCGTTGCCGTGGGATGCGCGTGCGTTTTTCAGTACGCGCGTTGCTGAAGGATTGCTGGCTGGGCTTCCACTCGCGGGACGAAACGCGCGACTTTGGTTGCTCGGCGGCAGTGAGATCTCGACACTAACGCTCTCGAGATTTTTTGCAATTCACGTGCTTGTTATTCCCGCCTTGATCGGTGCTGTTGTGATCTGGCGACTATTCCGTTCCCGCCTCGCAGACCTCTTCGGACCTCGCGATGCGATTGCTGGTGCTTTGATGTTTCTCGCGCTCGCGCTTTGGGCGTTGAAATTTTCTGCTCCGCTTGGTCCACCCGTCACTGAAGCGACAGCGGATTACTTGCCTCGACCAGGCGCGCAATTTTTGTGGCTGTATCAATCGTTGAAATACATTCCAGGCGGACTCGGATCGATCGTGGGCATCGTGGTGCCGGGAGTTGCGCTCGCGATTTTGGTTCTCTTGCCGTGGCTCAAACGGCAAAGAATGATTGCGGGTTCGATCCTCGGTCTGGGTCTCGTCCTCGTGGTCGTGATGACAACGGCTTCATATCTGAGCGACCGGAACCCGCGAGCGGCGCAACAACTCTCACGACAGGCTGAACAGGAAGAGGCGTGGCGTCGTGAGCCCTTCAAACCCGCGACAATCACGCTAGCCGCAGTGGCAGCGGCGGCCACGGCGGATGGCGCGCCAGTGATGTACACGAAGTTTTGCATCAACTGTCATGGCCCACGCGGCGAAGGCGCGCAACAGGGACCATTACGGTTTCCGCCCCTCCTCGATGTTTCCGCCAAGCCACGGCGCAGCGTTGCAGATATCGTTGGCTTGTTGAAAGACCCCGCGGCTTACGGTCTCGAGCCGCCGATGCGATCATTCTCAGATAAACTCACAGAAGAACAGATGACAGAGATTGCTGAGTGGATTGTGAAGTTGAAGAGGTGACCGCTATACTCTGTGCCCCCTGTAAGAACAACTCAACTCGGAGAAACCGTCTGATGAAACTAATTTCGCTTGCTCTAACGTGTGTGGCCATCGCCTTAACCGCTTCCGCTTGCACTGAAACGGCTACACCCACCAACACGAACACGTCGCGCGCGGCTGCATCACCTGCCGCTCCGGCTGCGACGGCCACTCCCGATCCACTCGCCACCGCCCGGGCCAACTTTGCAAAGAATTGCGAAGGGTGTCATGGCCCGACCGGTGAGGGAGGACTCGTCAAAGTCGATAACAAGCAGATCAAAGTTCCGTCGCTAAAAGCAGAACACGCAATCAAGCACACCGACGATGAAATCACTAAGTTGATCACGAATGGCGAAGAAGAGATGCCCGCGTTCAAAGAGAAGATGACCGCGGCGGAGATCGCCGGCATGGTGAAGTTCGTGCGCAGCGAATTTCAGGGCAAATAAAGCCCTGTCTTTTGCTTTTGTGCCTCTTTGTGGCACCATCTGTCGCGTGCACCCGTAGCTCAGTTGGATAGAGCGTCTGACTTCGGATCAGAAGGTCGCAGGTTCGAGCCCTGCTGGGTGCACCACTAAAACTACATGCCTCCCAGCAACACCGAACCACAACGCTCCAAATTAGCCCTTATCGGAATTCGCTACGATGAGAACTCGTCATTTACCAAAGGCGCGGCTGATGCGCCGCCGCAGATTCGCGCCGCACTACGTTCCGATGCGTGGAACCTGACCAGTGAAAATGGCACGGACCTTTCCGGCGACTCGATCTTCTTCGACGCGGGTGATATCGAACCGGTGGCGGGCAGTGAGATGTCTGCGCTGATCGAAAACTCGGTTTATACGTTGATTGCCGATGGCTTGATGCCGATCTCACTCGGCGGCGACCACTCGATCACCTACCCGATCGTGAGGGCATTCGCGCGCCGGTACAAAGACCTCAGCATTCTTCATTTCGACGCGCATCCGGACCTTTACGACAGCTACCTCGGGAATCGCAACTCGCACGCGTCGCCGTTTGCTCGCATCATGGAAGACAGACTGGTGAAGCGACTGGTCCAGGTAGGCATCAGAACGTTTACGGCGCATCAGCGTGAACAGGTGAAGAGGTTCAACATTGAGTCGATCGAGATGCACAATTTGAACGAGCGCCTGCAACTGGAGTTTGATACTCCTGTTTACATCTCATTCGACATTGATGCGCTCGATCCGGCGTTTGCGCCGGGCGTATCGCATCGCGAGCCGGGTGGGTTGTCGACGCGGCAGGCGATCGACGTGATTCAGCGTCTCAAAGGTAAGGTTGTCGGCGCCGACATCGTCGAATTCAACCCGCGCATGGATCCGATCCACGTTACGGGTACAGTTTGCGCGAAGCTTCTCAAAGAGATCGCCGCAAAAATGCTTGAATAAATCCGCGTTATCCGCGGCTACTGTCTTTCCGAGATCGGAACGTAGTTGCGGGTGCGGTCGCCGAGGTAGATTTGCCGCGGGCGCGCGATCTTTTGATCCGCGTCCTCGAGCATCTCGACCCACTGCGCAAGCCAGCCTGACGTTCGCGGAATCGCAAACATCACCGGAAACATATCAACCGGGAAGCGCATCGCCTGGTAGATGATGCCTGAGTAAAAATCGACGTTCGGATACAGCCGTCGCTTAACAAAGTAATCGTCCTCGAGCGCGATTCGTTCGAGCTCGAGCGCGATGTCCAGCAGCGGATCCTTGCCAGTCACTTCGAACACTTCGCTGGCAACCTGCTTGATGATGCGGGCGCGTGGATCGTAGTTCTTGTAAACACGATGCCCGAAACCCATCAGCCGAAACTCACCTGCCTTCACGCGCTTGATATAGTCAGGCACCTTCGCAACCGATCCAATCTCGTTCAACATGCGCAGCACCATCTCGTTCGCGCCACCATGCAGTGGTCCATAAAGCGCGGCAGCCGCGCCGGCGAGTGCCGAAAACGGATCGGTGTGCGCGCTGCCGATACTTCGCATCGCGTTCGTGCTGCAATTTTGTTCGTGATCGGCGTGGAGTATGTAAAGCACCGTCAGCGCTTTTTCCAGCACCGGATTCGGCTCGTACTTCAACTCCGTCGTCTTGAACATCATGTTGAGAAAGTTGCCTTCGTAACTCAGATCGTTATCCGGATACGAATACTGCATTCCGATACGATGGCGGAAAGCAAAGGCCGCAATCGTCGGCACTTTCGCGATTAGGCGATAGATCTGTTTACAACGAAGCTCAACGTTGAAAATGTCTTTCGCGTCGGGATAAAAAGTCGAAAGCGCGCCGAGAGTAGCTTCGAACATGCCCATCGGATGGGCGTTGTAGTGGAAGCCGTCGATGACCTTCTTGATGCTCTCGTTGATGAACGTGTGGTAGGTGATGTTTTTGGTCCACCCCTCGAGCTGAGGCGCAGTCGGGAGCTCACCATTCAGCAGCAGATACGCGACTTCCAGGTAAGTGCTCTTCTCCGCGAGCTGCTCGATTGGATAGCCACGATACTCCAGGATCCCCTTGTCGCCGTCGATGAACGTGATGCGGCTCTTGCACGACGCCGTGTTCATAAACGCGGGGTCGTAAGTCATCAGGCCGAAATCGTCGTCAGAAACTTTGATCTGACGCAGATCCATGGCCTTGATCGTGCCGTCTTGTATCGGTAACTGGTAACTTTTTCCGGTGCGATTGTCGGTAATTGTCAGGCTATCTTCGGTCATGAAGCTATTCTGCCACAGATGAACCCGGATACTACTCTGCTTATTTGATTTTGCGTGCGGCCTTGATTTCTGCTTCAGCCTGTTTGCGAGCCGCTTTCGATTCGTCGCTGTTCAAGCCGAGATCCTGCAACGTCTGCCCGAGGTTTCTTCCGGACGCCAGACCCCCAAGAATCGCATCACGCGTGACATTCGGAAAACGCCCGTTCAAGTTCTGACCCAACCGTGTTGCCGAAACGTAATTCCCAAAAGTCAGATCTGGATTAGTGGCGAGTGCCGCCTGATAACCGGCACGCAGGTCGTTGGCATTTGTGCGCAACGCTCTCGGAAGGCCTGGATGGTCCTGCAGATCATCGTCCGCTCTTTTCAGGTTCGAGCTCGCCCGTCGTGCGCGCTCGATGCCATCGTCTGAACGCCCCTTTGATTTCGTTGATGCGTTGCTCAGTCCATCGTCTGAACGACCACCTGATCGGCTAGACGAATTGCCAATCCCGCGTTCGACGCCGGTGCCTGCCGGTGGACCACCACCGCTACCCCGACCGCCGCCGCCACCACGGCCCTTGCCCTGTGCGAAGGCCCCAGTCGCCAGCACGAGGATTAGTAATGACAAAAGAATTAATCTGCTCATTGTGAAACGCTCCTTTTGAGGAAAGACTTCTCGACAGGAGACTTCCTGTCAAAACTAATCTACTACAACGGGAGCAGCAGATATACGAAAGCGACGAATCACAAGTCTATTGCAACAAAAGCTTACTTAACGCCCAGCAGCTCGATGTCAAATTCCAGGTTGGCGTTGGGCGGGATTGCGGGCGGCTTTCCAGCCGGACCGTAGGCCAGACCGCTCGGAATCAAGAGCTTGCGCTTGCCGCCGACTTTCATCGTCTGCAAGCCTTCGTTCCAACCCTGGATAACCTGGCCCAGCTTGAAATCGATCGGCTTGCCCATCTTGTACGAGTTGTTAAACTCCGCGCCGTTTTCAAGGCGGCCGATGTAATGAACCGTGACGGTTTGTCCCATCTTCGGGCTTGAGCCATCGCCAACTCTCAAATCCTGATACTTCAGACCCGAAGCAGTGGTGACTTCATTGCTTGTCTGTGACCCGCGACGCGTGATCACGTACGCGACAGCAGCGAGCACGATCACGGCCACGAGGATGATCGCGCCGACTCGCAGCTTTCGATTGGTCGACGTTTCGGGCGCGACGCCCGGATTCGAATGGGGAACTCTCGGCCTCTTTCTGGCCCTGTTTACTTTTCGATGTCTACTTTGCGGCACGGAGGGAACAACCTTTCTGTGAATATCAGCGGAAAACCCTTATACCTTATTCACACGCAAAGTCGCAAAGGTGCTGTGGCTTTGCGACTTTGAGTCAGAAAACAATATCCTTCCCGCCATGCCACTCGTCGCCGTCATTCCTGAACCCAACAAAGCCGTTGAAGTACGTGAGATCGTCGAACCGGATCTCGAGCCAAACTCAGCATTACTCGCAGTCGAGATCTCGGAAGTTTGCGGCACGGATGTTTACCTGCAACAGGGCCGGCTTGCAGGTGTGCCGTACCCGTTAGTTCCTGGACACGTCTCTGTTGGACGTTTGCAGAAGATTCGCGGCGAGGTGGTCGACGTTGAAGGCAAGCGGTTCAACGAAGGCGATCGCATAACATTTCTCGACGTTCATCGCACGTGCAATGCGTGCTGGTATTGCCTCGTCGCGAAGGCCGGCACGCGCTGCCCGCAGCGAAAGGTTTACGGCATCACTTATGGTCTTGACGACGGACTCTGCGGCGGGTGGTCCACTCACATCTACATCAAACCCGGGACACGTTGCATCAGGCTGGACGCGGAACCGGAGACGTTTATGGCCGGTGGCTGCGCGTTGCCGACATCTCTGCATGCAGTCGAGCGTGGTGACATAAAGATCGGCGACACGGTTCTCGTGCTCGGATCTGGTCCGGTTGGTATCAATGCGGTCGTCCTGGCGCAGATGCGCGGTGCGCTGCGCGTGTTGTGCATCGGTGCGCCGCAGTCGAGACTCGATGGGGCTGTCGACGCCGGGGCCGTCGCGGCGCTCAACATCGAAACTCATGATGAGATGCAACGTCTAAATTGGGTGCTGGAACAGACTGCCGGACGCGGCGCGGATGTGACGATTGAAGCAACAGGCGCGCCTGACGCAGTAATTCAGGCGATGAGGTTCACGCGCGATGCGGGCACTGTGGTCGTTGTTGGGCAGTATACGGACCACGGATCCACGTCGTTCAATCCGCATCTCGATCTAAACAAGAAACATCTGGAGGTACGCGGTTGCTGGGGATCGGAGTTTTCACACTTTTATCGCGCAGCTCAGATCGTCGCGCAAAGACCAGAACCGTGGGCGCGGATGAAACTGATTTCGTACGGATTGAGTGAAGCTAATGAAGCGTTGAGTGATGTTGCGGACGGACGAGTGCTCAAAGCCCTCATCCGTCCTTAATTTATCGTCCGCCGCGTGGACCGCCACGACCGCGCCGCCTGCGCTCGTCGCGGATGCGTTGAAACTGCTCCCACTGATCCGCGGTTAACACCGTCTGCAAACGGCCATCGGCCTGACGACGAATCTCTTCCATACGCGGCTCAGTCTCGCGACGCACGGCGCGCAGCTGCTCGCGAGTGTCGTTGAAGATCTCCTGCATCTTTACCTTCTGATCCGCGGTCAGATTCAATCGCTCTGACAACTCCTCAATGCGGTTGACTGGACCACCACCACCGCGCGCCCAGCTTCGATACACATTGAGTGCAAGGATTCCCGCCGTAAACCCCAGCACGAAGATGATCATGGCCGCAACTCGTACCTGCCATCGATTTTTTGTGACGTTATCCATTATTACCTCGCATCGTCATCATCTTCGTAAATCGTGCTGAGCACCTGTTCGTAACTCATTTGGTCGTCGGCATCCTGGTCCATGATCACTGAATAGGCTGAATAAACCGACTGGTCCGAAGTGGTTGTCGTTTGCGAAGGCAGCATAAAACTGACGACTGCGAGCGCGGCGGTGGTCACGGCCATCGAGGAGACAAGCGCTTTCGACGATCTCCACAACCGCAAGAATGCGGGCACGCTTTCCACCGCCTGCTGCTCTCTCAACGCCGCCATTACTCGTGTTTGAAAGAATGGTGACGGCTCAATCGTCACCTGCGCACGGCTCTTGAGAACCACTGCCGAAAGCCGAGCGGCTTCGTAAGCATCGCGACACGACATGCATTCGAGGACATGCGCGCGAACCCCGTTCAGCTCGCTTTCCGAGAGCGTCGCGATCGATGCGTTATCCAGAATCTCAGTGATGTGCTTGTCTTTCATTTTAATTACCTGTGTCAGTCGGCGGCTGAACCTGCGCGCTTGTTTTTGTAACTCAATAACTTATCCATCGTTTCTCGAACTTTACGTCGCGCTCGAAACGCTCGCACTTTGACTTTCGACTCCGACCATCCAGTCGCTTCCGCTACTTCCTTGATTGACGCTTGCTCACCATCGATCATCAACAACGCCTGCTGATCCTCCGGCGACAGGACCGACAACAATCGATCGGCAAGATCCGTCGCTACCACACTGTTCTCGACTGAAGCCGGTTCGCCACCGTCACCAGCCGACTGCTGTTCCAACCAGTTCTGCTCATCGTCTGAAAGATCCGACACGGAAAACTCGGGGCGCCGTTTCGCGCTTCTCACGATATTCAGACAGGTGTTGGTCGCAATTCGTGTCAACCAGCCTTCGAAAGAGCCGCGGCCTTCAAAGCTCCCAAGCTGAGTATACGCTTTCAAAAAAACTTCCTGCGCCGCTTCTTCGACGAGCGTTCTTTGTCGAAAGAACCGGCTCGCCACACTAAACACGCGCGGGCTATAACGTCTTACGATCTCCGCAAAGGCAGACTCGTCGCCTTCCTGCGCCTGCCGCGCCAGGTCCAGGTCCAAGGCGTGTTCGAGCCCACTCGCCAGTTGCGGTCCTCATCGATTTACGGATGGCGGATTCTTCCCAAATGTCGAATCCGCCAACTCCGTGGGGGAGACGCTTACTGTTTGTCGTTTTTGCGCATTTCGCCACGACGGGTTTTGAACTGCGCTTTCGACTGTTCCAACTGGGCTTTCTGCTCAGCAGTCAAGACGGAGAGCATTTCCTGATGAAGCTTGTGCTGTTCGCCCATGAGCTTCGCTTCGAGGCTCGCCATTTCCGTCAGTTTCTGAGTAGCCAGTGCTTCGTTGAACGTACCGCCTTCGCGCGCCTGACGCAACTCCTGCCGCTTGGCACGAAGCTCCTGCCGCAGGGGTTTGTTTTTGTCCGCATAGGTCTCGCGAATCTGTTTGATCTTCGCCTGCTGGTCCTCAGTTAAATTAAGCTGTCTGAAGAATCCGCCACGCATTCCTCCCCAGCCGTGTCCTTTGTGTGCGCCTCGCCGGCCACCACGTCGTTCGCTACGTGTGCCCTGCTCCGTGCCCTGATCCGATGTAACCGTTTGGGCGACGGCAAGCGAAGCTGCCAAAGCAATCGCCGAGAGAGTAGCTATTGCCAGTGTCTTAAAACGTCCTTTAATCATGTCTGTTTCTCTTACTCCTACGTGTTCCTTGTTCATTCCAGGGGAGTGTCCTGAACCGATAGACACCTACAAAGCGACGACGGTTACAACCTCAGGATAAACAGATCGTTTTGTAACCAATCGGGATCGTCCAGTGTCTAGAGAAACAAGGGTACGGAAGCTGCGTTTAGCAACTGAAATTGGCATTTAACAGAGGAATCGCATGTCGACTCAAACAATTAAACAACCTTTAGTGGGTGGAATCAGTACAGGCCGAACTAATACGTGGGCAGGCTGGCTTAAACAATTTTGGGCGAGGTTACTTCTCGGTAAGAAAAAACTGCTGCTCGGCGGCGGCTTCATGGCTGCTGTCATACTCGCGGGCTTTTATTTCGCAGGTAGTGAATCGAGCACGCCCCAGTACATGACTGCTCGCGTCGACCGCGGAAACCTTCGCAACACCGTGACGGCAACCGGCGCACTCCAGGCGGTAACGACGGTCCAAGTCGGCAGCCAGGCTTCGGGAACAATCGCTGCGCTCTATGCTGACTTCAATTCAGTCGTTAAGAAAGGCCAGGTGATCGCGCAGCTCGATCCATCCACAGCTAAAGCGCAAGTCGAGCAGGCTCGTGCCAATCTCCAACAGGCGCGCGCGAGCCTCGCGAATGCGCGTGCCGCTGTTGTTAATGCGCGCGCGGGCGTGAGTGATGCACAGGCAAGAGGTCTTGCCGCGAGGTCGACAGTGCAGAACAACCAGGCTGGCGTTTCCGGTGCAGAGGCGAACGTCGCCGTGCTCAAAGCACAACAGGACGACGCGCTGAGTTTGATGAAGCAACAGGAGTCGTTGCTCAAAGCGGGTGTGATTGCGCAGCGCGAATACGACGTTGCCGTCACAACGTACAAAACAGCCGAAGCGCGTTACAACCAGGCGGTGGCCCAGTTGAACCAGGCTAAGTCATCGGAACAGTCTTCATCGACTGCGGGCATAGCTCAGTCGCAGGCCGCCATTGAGCAGTCGCAGGCGCAAGTGCAACAGGCTCAGGCGCAGGTTGCACAGGCTCAGGCGCAAGTGCAGCAGGCGGAAGCCGCGCTCAGCGTCTCCCAGGTAAATCTCAGTCATACGACGATCGCTTCGCCAATCGACGGCGTAGTGGTTTCGCGTGACGTGAACGTGGGCCAAACAGTAGCTGCGAGTTTGTCGGCGCCGACACTCTTTACGATTGCAAACGACCTGACGCAGATGCAGGTGATTGCAAACATTGACCAGGCAGACATCGGCCTCGTGGAGCAGGCGAAGTCAGTGAAGTTTTCAGTCGATGCGTTTCCGGGCAAGGAGTTTGAAGGCAAGATCGAGCAGCTGCGGCTTAATCCCGTGAACGTGCAGAACGTCGTCACTTACAACGTCGTGATTAACGTGGAGAATCCCGAGCAAAAGTTGAAGCCGGGAATGACGGCAAACCTGACGATTACGATCGACGAGCGCAACAATGTATTGAAGGTTCCGAACTCTGCGCTTCGCTTTACGCCCCAAGACAGGCAACGAACTGCTGCCAGTGGACAAGCTGGACAGGGTCAAGGACAAGGTCAGGGTCAGGGTCGCAGACGCCAGCAGGGCGATAACGCCGCTGGTGGCGAAAATAGTGGTGGCGAGAATCGTTTCGCGCCTGCCTCAGCGCCTGTACTGCCGGGTCAAATCCGAGTTGTCTGGGTCTTGGGCCAGGACAACAAACCGGAGCGCCGCAGGATCACCGTTGGTCTGAGCGACGGATCGGCGACCGAGATCGTCGATGGTGAACTGCGCGAAGGCGATATGGTGATTACGGGCCAGCAGATATCGGGTGCAAGTCGAACTGCTACCACGCAGTCGACACCGCCAGGATTCGGTAACGCGCCGCGAACCGGCGGCGGCCGTCGGTAATCACGTTAGCTGATTGTGGGGCGGCCCGTCGTGGCCGCTCCTTTATCAAGTGGATTCAGGAGAAACGATGTCTACCACATTCGCAGTTGAGCCACAGGAGTTCCAGCCAGCCATCGGTTTGGCGCAGCAGGTTCCCGAAGCTCGTCCAGTGATTCAACTGGATCACATTCACAAGATTTACACGATGGGCGACGTTGATGTTCACGCGCTGCGTGGAGTTTCGCTCGAGATCCGGCAAGGCGAGTTTGTGGCAATCATGGGCGCGTCTGGTTCAGGAAAGTCGACGATGATGAACATTATCGGTTGTCTCGATCGTCCGACGCGCGGCACTTACCACCTCGACGGTGAAGACGTTTCGCAGTTGTCGAAAGACGAGCGTGCCGACATTCGCTGCCAGAAGATCGGATTTGTGTTTCAGGGGTTTAACCTGCTGTCGCGAACATCAGCACTCGAGAATGTTGAGCTACCGATGCTTTATCTCGGCGTCGATTCTGCGACGCGCCACCAGCGCGCGACGGAAGCCCTCGCCGCAGTTGGTTTGGCAGGACGCGAGCAGAATCATCCGAACCAGTTATCAGGCGGACAGCAACAGCGTGTCGCTGTCGCGCGATCGCTGGTTAACAATCCGGCGTTGATTCTCGCGGACGAGCCGACGGGCAATCTCGACTCGCGCACATCCGTTGAAGTGATGGAGATCTTCCAGCGTTTGAATCGCGAGCGAGGGATCACTCTCGTGCTGGTGACGCACGAGACTGACATCGCGGAGTATGCCGATCGCATAGTCGTTTTCAAGGATGGAAAGATCAAGTCGGACCGTCCGGTCGAGCACCGGCGGGACGCCGCGGAAGCGTTGAAGAATTTGCCAGTCGTCGAGGATGACGAAGACGACGAGGAGTAAGATGAATCTATTAATGATCATTCGCGTCGCGTTTCGTGCGCTCATTCGTAACAAGATGCGCGCGGCTCTGACCATGCTCGGCATCATCATCGGCGTCTCAGCCGTGATCGCGATGGTGAGTATTGGCCAGGGAGCATCTGCGTCTGTGCAGTCGCAGATCGAGAGCATCGGGACCAACCTGCTCTTTGTGAGCGCGGGCGCGCAGAACGTCGGCGGTGTCCGTAGCGGTACAGGCGATACAGGTACAAACACCCTAACAGTCGAGGATCTCGACGCCATCAAACGCGAGGTGCCGAGCGTTTCCATGGTCACCCCTAACGTGAACGCGCGCTCTCAGCTCGTCGCGGGGAACCTGAACTGGAATACGTCGGTTACAGGCGTCAGCGAACAATATCCCGAGATCCGCAAGTGGCCCGTTGCCACCGGCTCGTTCTTTACTGACTCAGACGTGCGCAGTGCAGCTCGCGTCATCGTCATCGGACAAACACTCGCAGACAGTCTTTATCCCGGCGCCGATCCGATCGGCCAGGACATTCGCGTGATGAACCTGCCGTTCCGTGTCGTCGGCGTGATGGCGCGCAAAGGACAGGATCCACAGGGACGCGATCAGGACGACGTCGCGTTTGCACCGTTTACGACGGTACAGAAGAAGATCCTGGGCCGTGAGCGGATCCAGATCGCTTTTGTCTCGGCGATTTCGCAGGACGCAACGTACACCGCCCAATCGCAGATTACGGAGTTGCTGCGCCAGCGTCACAAGCTGACCGCAAACGAGCCGAACGATTTCACCGTCAGAAACATGACTGACGTTGCGGAAGCGGCGAACGAGACCAGCAAGACGATGACGATCCTTTTGGCATGTATTGCGGGCGTATCGCTGCTCGTCGGCGGGATCGGCATCATGAACATCATGCTCGTATCAGTTACCGAACGCACTCGCGAGATCGGCATTCGCATGGCGATTGGCGCGCGCTCGTCCGCGGTGCGTAGCCAGTTTTTGATTGAGTCGATCGTGCTGAGTCTGACGGGCGGCGCAATCGGAATCGTTCTCGGGGTCGCGCTGTCGCTGGCGATTCCGGCATTTCTCGGTTGGCCCACACTCGTGTCGATGATGGCCATCGTCGGGTCAGTTATCTTCTCCGCTGCGGTGGGGATCTTCTTCGGATATTACCCGGCTCGAAAAGCAGCGGCGCTGGATCCGATCGAAGCGCTGCGTTATGAGTAACGGATAATCGGCGTTATCCGTGTTACCATTCGCCGCATGCAACGACGAACTCCCCTGGTCCTTGTTGTAATTGTCAGCATCCTAGTGTCCGTCACTGTCGCCCAGCGACGGACACAGCCCGCACCTCCAAAACGCCCACGATTAGTGCTGCTTATCGTAGTGGACCAGTTTCGCTACGACTATCTTGAACGGTTTGGCGATCTTTTTGCGCCCAACGGTTTGAAGCGGCTCGTACGCGATGGCGCGTCATGGACACAATCGAACTACGATCACATGCCGACCTACACGGCGCCGGGTCACGGCACGATGATGACGGGAGCTTATCCCGCTGAATCAGGCATCATCGGAAACGAATGGTTGGACCGCGCGAGTGGCAAACGAGTCACCAGTGTTTCGGACGAGTCAGTAAAACTGCTCGGCGGCATTCCAACCGATGCGGCGTCGAGTCCGTCACGGCTGATGGCTTCCACGGTCGGCGACGAGCTGCGGCTCGCGACCAACGATCGCGCTAAAGTGATCGGCATCTCAGTGAAAGATCGTTCAGCCATCCTCCCCGCCGGCCGCCATGCGAATGCTGCTTACTGGTTCAGCATCACCACTGGTGCGATGGTTTCGTCGACTTACTACTTTAATCAGATGCCTGCGTGGGTCACCAACTTCAACGCGGCTAAACGCGCAGACAAATACTTCGGTGCGAAGTGGGAACGGCTGCTTCCCGAAGGCGAATATCTCAAGCGCGCCGGCGTTGATAATCCGAGTTGGGAAAAAGTAAGCGCGTCGGGAGATACGAATTCCTTTCCGCACACGATCACCGGCGGCTTGACAGCGCCCGGTCGAAATTTCTACATCGCGCTCGACTATTCACCATTCACCAACGACATAATCGGATCTTTCGCACAGGAGGCGATCGTCAACGAGCAGCTCGGGCAGGACGACGACACAGACGTGCTCACCGTAAGTTTTTCGGCCAACGATTACGTGGGCCATCGCTTTGGGCCATACAGCCAGGAAGTGATGGACGTGACGTTGCGTACGGATCGCACCATCGCGACGTTGCTGGATTTCGTTAACGCGCGCGTTGGGCTCGCAAACACACTCGTCGCTTTCACGGCGGATCACGGCGTCTCTCCGATTCCCGAACACGCGGCGGCGCTCGGGTTGGGCGGCGGCAGAGTGCAGTTCAGGGATGTGATGGGAAAGATTCAGGCGGCAATCACCGCGCGTTACAACCCGCAGGGGAAACTGCCGGATCCGAGCCTCGATTACCTGCTCAGGTTCAACGAAGGCGCAGCGTCGCGGGAGTGGTTCATCAACAGCACGATTTATTTCAACTACGATGCGCTGAAACGAGATGGAGTGAATCTGGAGGAGTTTTCCCACGTCGTCGTCTCGGCGGCACTCACTGTACCGGGCATTGCGCGCTGCTTTTCCCGGTTGCAACTGTTGCGAGGTGCGACGTCAGTGACGGATCCGATCGAGCGTCGCGTGCTGCATGGGTTTTATCCGTCGCGCAGTGGTGACGTGGTGATGGTGGCGGAGCCGTACAAGTACATCGCGGAGACGATCACTGCAACGCACGGTTCGGCGTACTCGTACGACACGCACGTGCCGATGATCATCATGGGACCTGGCGTGAATGCCGGTCGTTATTTGGAAGCTGCGTCACCTGCGGACATCGCCCCAACGTTCTCGGCGCTGCTGCGAATCACAGCGCCGACAAACTCCACCGGTCGTGTATTAATGGAGGCTCTCAGGAAATAGATAATGAGTTCAGAGTTCAAGCTTTAGCTTGAACTTAATTTTTAACGTTTGTAAGTGCGGGCGTACTCGGGCACGGCAACGCCCTCAGGCAAACGTGGATCGGCAACAGGCTCACCAGCCTCCAGGCGCAACGGAATCACACCCGCCCACACCGGCAACGCATAATCCTCTTCATCATCGAGCGGTGGACCAGTACGAACCTTCGCCGACGCCTCGACCAGCGGCAGCGAAAGCACGGTCGTGGCTCTCACCTCCTGTTCGGTTGGCTCACGAACCTCCGCCCAGCGCCCACGGATGATGTGCTCCGAAAGCGCCAGCAACGCCGCCATTTTCTCGTCGCGATCTTCAATCAACGTCGCACGCCCAAAGATCACAACCGATCGATAATTCATCGAATGATGAAACGCCGAGCGCGCAAGCACTAATCCGTCGATAATCGTCACGGTCACGCACGCATCAACACCGCCTGACAACGTTCGCAGCATTCGGCTGGCCTGTGAGCCATGTATGTAAAGCTTGTCATCAACACGCGCATAACCCGTCGGAATCACAACGGGCTGTCCCTGCGGCGCAAAACCAACGTGACAGATAAAACCTTCGTCGAGAATTCCGTAGACAGTCTCGCGATCGAAATGACCGCGTTTCGGTAGTCGCTTTAGCTTTGTGCGTTCGGTTTGAATGAATGTCATGGTTGTAAATATGCCACAGATCAGTATCATCCGCGTTAGTCTTTGGCTAAGGAGAAAACTATGCGGATTCCACTGCCCCTGCTGGTTATTTGTCTGTTCGCATCGACTGTGTTCGCACAAAATGGCGGCGTAACGAAGTCGCCCTACGAAGAAGCGTTTTCTCGTCTCGAATATCGGAGCATCGGCCCGGCAATCATGGGCGGCCGCATCGCCGACGTTGAGGGCGTGCCCGGCGATCCGAACGTGGTTTACGTCGCGAGTGCATCGGGCGGTTTATGGAAGACGACGAACGGCGGCGTTACATGGAAGCCGATCTTCGAGCGACAAGGCACGATCTCGCTCGGCGACATCGCACTCGCGCCGAGTAATCCCGAAGTGATCTGGGCCGGCACGGGCGAGTCAAACGTGCGCAACAGCGTCTCCTTCGGCGATGGTGTTTACAAATCGACCGACGGCGGCAAGACCTGGCAACACATGGGTCTCAAAGACACCGAACGAATCTCCGCCGTCGTCATCCATCCGCAGAACCCCGACGTCGTTTACATCGGCGCACTCGGACACGCGTTTGGTCCAAACGACGAACGCGGCGTGTTCATGACTACTGACGGCGGTAAGACCTGGACCAAAACTCTCTTTATCGACAACCAGCACGGGGTCGCAGATCTCGAGATCGATCCGACAAACCCGAATATTCTTTACGCCGGCATGTGGAGTTTCGAGCGCAAGCCATGGACGCATCGCAGCGGCAGTGAGAAAGGCGGAGTTTACAAATCGATCGACGGCGGCCGCACGTGGACCAAACTCACGAATGGACTACCGAAACTGATGGGCCGCATCGGCATTCGCGTCGCGCCCAGCAACCCAAACGTCGTTTATGCGATTGTCGAAGCAAAAGACGGCACGCTCTATCGCTCGGACGATCGCGGAGAAACGTTCAAGCAGGTGTCGAAGAACACCGCCATCGTCTCACGTGGTTTTTACTACACAACCGTGCGTGTCAATCCGACAAACGAAAACCACATCTACGCAGTCGCGTCGACCTTGTTCACGTCAGTTGACGGCGGCAAGACATTTCGCTCGATCACCGGCCGTACGCACATCGACTTCCACGCGCTGTGGATCGATCCGAAGAACCCGAAACGAATGTGGCACGGACAGGACGGCGGCATCGGCGTCAGTTACGACGGCGGCGAATCGTGGGAAGCCGTTTACAACATTCCGCTCGGTCAGTTTTACCAGATTCACGCCGACAATCGGCTGCCGTTCTACCACGTCATGGGCGGGCTTCAGGACAACGGTTCGTGGACGGGGCCAAGCCGTACGCGCGAACCCGCGGGCATCATGAACGACGACTGGCGCATGGTCAGTTTTGGCGACGGGTTCTACGTCATCAATAATCCCGACAATCCCAATCAGTATCTTTCGGAGTCGCAGGGCGGAGACATTGTCTGGACCGACTTCACTTCGCGCGAGCAACAGTCGATCAATCCCTGGGGACGCGGCAGCGGCGGTGGACCCGCGGCCGGACAGAAGTATCGCTTCAACTGGAACTCGCCGATCGTGTTCTCGCCGCACGAGAAAACGACTGTCTATCTCGCCGGCAACGTCGTTTTTAGAACGCCTGACTTTGGCAAAACATGGCAACAGATCAGTCCTGACCTCACGACCAATGATCCCGAAAAACTAAAAGACGCAGGTGGACCGGTTGCAGTTGAGAACACGACCGCCGAGTATCACTCAACCATCATCAGCATCGCGGAATCGCCGGTGCAAAAGGGACAAATCTGGGTGGGCACTGACGATGGCAACATCCAACTCACCACTGACGCCGGAAAGAACTGGTCCAATGTGATCAAAAACGTCTCCGGCATGGCTGCGAATTCTCCCGTTTCGCACGTCGAGCCATCGCGCGTCAACGCGAACACCGCGTATGTTTCGTTTGACCGTCACATGCTCGACGACTTCCGGCCATACATTTACAAAACCAGTGACACCGGAAAGTCATGGACCAACATCTCCGGTAATCTTCCCGCGAAAGCGTACGTGCAAGTCGTGCGCGAAGATCCGAAGAACACGAACCTGCTGTACGCGGGCACTGAGCTCGGACTGTATGCGTCTTTCACCGGCGGCAAGGAGTGGTTTCCGTTGAACCTGAAGAACCTTCCGAACGTCGCCGTTCACGATATCGTCGTGCACCCGCGTGAGAACGATCTCATTCTTGCGACGCACGGTCGCAGCATCTGGATTCTCGACGATGCGACTGTCATTCAAAAAATGACGCCGCAAATCATGAGCAGCAACGCACACTTGTTTCAGGTGCGTCCAGCGCTCAGATACACGAGCCGTTTCACGCGTTACGGCATCGGCGACAAAGTCTTCACTGGACCAAACCCGCCGGCAGGCGCGCTAATAACTTACTACCTGAAAGACAAGCTCGACGAGAAAGCAACGATCAAGCTTGAGGTCTTCGATCGAGACGGCAAGCTCGTGCAAAACATCGAGCGACCTTCGCGTGAAAAGGGACTGAATCGAATGGCGTGGAACCTCAGGCTCGGTGGGCCGGAAGTTCGCCGTCCTCCCACCGAGGAGCAGATTTCTTTTGGTGGTGGACCGCGCGGACCACTCGTGTTGCCGGGAACCTACACCGTGAAGCTCACTGTCAACGACAAGACTCTGGAAGAGCGCGTGGAAGTGAAGCTGGATCCAACTGTTAATGTTCCGGTGGCGGAGCTTCAGGAAACAATGGACATGATGGTGAAGCTGCGAGATATGCAGACGAACATCAATCTGTCGCTGCGATTTCTCGACAGTCTGAAAGAGCAGCTCAAGCAGGCGCAAACCACGATGAAGACGTTGCACAGGGAGCCTGACAAGGACCTGATAAAGGCTCTCGATGATTACGTCAAAGAGGTTGACACACTTCAGGATCGATTGTCGTCGCGCAATGAAGGGCTCGGCTTCGCGGGCCGCGATCAGGTGGCGGACAACATTGGCAGTTTGTTCTTTTCACTGGATACGAACTTTGGGCCAACCCTGGGGCAGCGACAGTTCTTTGGGGAAATTCAGCCGGAGTATCGCGTGCGAGTTGAAGAGGTGAATAAGTTTTTGCGTGAGACGTTGCCGCAGTGGAATGAGAAATTGCGGGCGTGGAATGCACCGACGCTTACAACCCGCAAGCCGCTCGAGTTTTAGACCAAGTCTGCAATAGCGGGGCGAGTGCCCCGCTGTTGCACGAGCATACAACTTAATTTACGTTCAAGGCCGCAGCCTGCATTGGTCCACGCGTGAAACGGATATTTCCGTTAATTCCCTTCGCGGTGATCCCGGCGCCGCCATTTCCGATACGAGCCGAGTAGCTTCTGCGCTTGCTCTTCTCGATCTCAACGTTTGGCAGGTCCGAAATAACGCGCCCGTTTAATCCACGCGCATCGAAGTCAGCATTCACATCCGCACCAAGTTGCAACTCGATGTTTCCATTGATACCGCTGAGCGTAACGCCTTCCTGATCGATCTTCTTTAACCCAACCACCATGCTGCCATTGATCCCTTTGAACGTCGCCGTGCCCGTAGCGCTCCCAATCTGCACACGGCCATTCACGCCGGTTACCTCAACCCTTCCGTCAATGTCACCGGTGACGAACGATCCATTCACTCCCTTGGCATCGAGCGCGATCTGTCGCGGCAGCTTTAGCGTCGCGCGTTCCTTCGCGGAGGAACCAAAGAACCGCGAGAAGAACCCGGCATCCTCCGACTTTTCACTGTGGATACGCAGACTGTTTCCATCCGCTTCGATCTTGATCTTGCGACGGTCGAGTGCTTCCTGGCTCTCTGCCGTGCGCTCGATATAAATTTCGGCAGTCTTCGTGTCGGATGTTTCAATCTTAACGGCGCCGTTCAGGCCGCTGATCTCGACGCGAGCGCCGGGCGAGAGCTCGTACGTCTGACGAATCTCCTCCCGCACATCGCTCCTCTGATTGTGGTGGTGCGAGACAAGGTCTCTCAGCTCAGAGACGGAACCCACCGAAGAGCGCACCACGCCGGCAACAGCGGCGATAGTCACCAGAACGATCAGAATCACTATGCGTTTCATGTTTTCGTCCTCAAAAAGAATAAAAAAGACAGTCTGAGGGTTTAACGACGACGAACGGAATTTTGTTTCGACGGAATCGCCATCTTGACAGGCGAATGGCTGAGCCATAGAGTCGGCGGACTATGCTTCAACGGGATATGAAGGTACTTTTGGTTGAGGACTTCGAAGACACGCGCCTCTTCATGCGTCTTGAGCTCGAAGGGCAGGGCTTCATCGTATTCGAAGCGGAGAACGGGCAGGTCGCGGTTGATACAGCCGCGCGCGAGAAACCCGACGTCATTCTCATGGACCTGACGCTGCCGTTGATGGATGGTTTTACGGCCACGAAGCTCATCCGCCAGAATGAGCAACTCAAAAACGTTCCGATTATCGCTGTTACTGCGCACCAGGAAGACGACTTCCGCTCGGACGCGAAAGCCTCCGGCTTTGACGCGTACGTCACTAAACCGATCGACGTAAATTGGCTTAAAGAGTTGATCGCCGGCCTCCTGATTTGAACACACCCATCGTCATTCGTGAGATCAAAGGCCACGCGGAGCTGCGTGAGATTGAACAGCTCCAGCGAGAAATCTGGGGCGTCGAGGAACTGGAGGTCTATCCGGCCCTCGCGCTCAAACCGCAGCAGGAAGTTGGTGCAATCCTGATTGGCGCATTTGCGGAAGGGCGCATGGTTGGATTTGTGTTTGGGTTTCCGGGAATACTGGACGGAGAGACAATCATTCATTCAGACATGCTCGGCGTGCTTCCGGCATATCGATCTCAGAATCTCGGTTACCGATTGAAGCTCGCGCAGCGCGAAAAGGCGATCGCACTCGGCGTAAAACGTATTACGTGGACGTTTGATCCTTTGCAGTCGCGCAACGCGCATTTGAATTTTAATAAGTTAGGGGTTATTGCGGATCGGTATTTCGTTGATTACTACGGCACAACGTCGAGTTTTCTGCACCAGCATGGCACTGATCGACTATGGGTGACGTGGTGGCTGCAGAGTGAGAGAGTTACATCGCGGTTGCAGCTTGATGCTCATCCGGATTCGATCCGTGACGGAGATATCGTGATCGAGATCCCGACCGAGATCATTTCGGATCACGATCGTTGGCGCGTGAAAACGAGAGAGGCTTTCACATCGGCACTCGAGGCAGGATATGTCGTCGAAGAGTTCTATGTAAGTGCTAGTCTCGGCAAGTATGTTCTTCGCCACGGATAATGCGGATTTAAAACCGCGACTCGATCAGACCATCGTAGACTTTCCCGTGTTTTGCTGTCAGTTGTGGGTAGGTGGCGTGCTCGGCGCGTAAGCCCTTCAAGCCCAGCTTTCGTTCAACGGCTCGGATGTCGCTCACTCGCCCTTCAATCTCCATGAACAATCCGAACGGCAACACATCGATCACAATCTCGGTTTTCCCCAGTCTCCACGTCTGCCTACGCTTCTCATAAACGAGGGCGGGCACGAAGCCGAGCGCGACGAGGATCGCCTCCATCGCTTCCGGATCTGCGACCGTAGTCTCCTCTTCGCGTTGTTGCTTTATAGGCGACGTACCCGGAAGACGCTTCTTGTAGGTCAGCGTCGCTTTCCCCTCCACGCGTCGCAAGCGCAGAATTGAGGAGCCAACCTCCAACATGTCGCCGCTGTAAAGCGTGTTCTCTTCAAATTCTTCGCGTTCGAGGTTTGCGCCGACCGCAGGCAGACGCTTCAGCATCGCGTCTCGCTGGCGTTTTGTTAGTCGAAATTTTTTCTCGACTTCAATCATGCCTGTCTGGCCCATCGTATTGCCTCGGGAATCGAGGCGCGTTTGCCGTACATCAACATTCCCACCCGATAGATTCGAGCCGCCAGCCACATGATCAAGAGCACACTACCGAACCCGATCACGAGCGACAGTGCGATCTGCCAGAATGGTGGCGTTTGTGTAACGATGCGCACGAGCATCGCCACCGGCGCCGAGAACGGGATCATCGATACCCAAAACGAGAACGGCGAATCAGGACTGCGACTGACGGGCCAGAATAAGTAAAAACTGATCACGAGAATGAGAATGATCGGCATCGCGAGCTGCCCGCCCTCTTGGGCCGTCGTCACCATCGATCCTACGAGTGCATAAATCGTCGCGTAGATAAAATAACCGAGCAGGAAGAAAAGCCCGAAGTAAATGTAATGCGAAAATGGGATCGTCGGGATGTTCGCCCGCATTCCCTGCGAAGCCAGAACCCCGACTCCGTACAACGCAAACGCACTAAACGCGAGGCCCCAGATTGCAAGTTGCGTCAGCGCCACGAGCGATACACCAACCAACTTGCCCATCATTAGGGTGAACGGTTTGACTGACGAGAACAATATCTCAGCGATCCGTGTCTCTTTCTCTTCGATAACGGCGCCCAACACGATCTGCCCGTACATCAGGATCGCGAGGTACATCACAAAGCCGATGCCGAACACGAGCGCGAAACTACCGCCAGTGTCACGCTCCTGGCCTCCCGTGCCGGCTTTCGATGTTAGCAATTCCACCGGCTTGAACAGCTCCTGGCGCGTCTTCATATCGACGTTCGCATCGATCAATCGTTGTTCGCGTGTCGCACGATTTATCGCTGACTGCAACACGCGAGGCGAAAAAAGATCGCCAGGATTGCGATTAACAAATTCCGCTTTGCCATGACTGAGAAAATCCGGCGGCAAAATCACGTAGCCATCGAGCTCTCGCACTTGTAGCCGCTGGTCCAAACTAACGCGTATTTGATCGATGGACTGGTTGGTAGCACTGACTTCCTCCATCACGAACCTGCTAAAGCCGCGCCGAGGCGTCGTTCGTGACGCACCGGCGTTGGCGCTTTGCGCGTCGGACTCCGGCTGGTCGCTGAAGAGAGCCTGGCGGATTTGTGAATACATCCTGCCGGTTTGGTCCACGACTGCGACTCGCATCGGCGGCGTCTCAATACTGAGAATAATTGCCGGCACAAGACCGAAAAGCGACATCACCGCCGGCAATAATATCGTCGAGACGATGAACATCTTCGTGCGCACACGCTGGATATACTCGCGTTTGACGACCGTCAAAAACTTTCTCATGCGGGTTCAGTCACTTTCGTGATGAAGATGTCATTGAGACTGGGTTCCACCATCTCAAACTTGCCGACTACGGCGCCCGAGTCGATCAAACGCTTGAGTAGTGTTTGCGCGTCGGCTCCCGCCGCAAGAAGTGCCTGCGCCTCGTCGGCATGCCGCACAACTTTACTGACGAGAGCTGGATCGTCCAGCACGCCATCACCACCTTCACAACGCACCGCCACCGCATTGCGTCCGAAGCTGCGTTTGATATCGCGCAAACTTCCCTCAAACACCTTCTCCGCTCGGTTCAGCAAACAAATGTCGTCGCAAATCTTTTCTGCCACTTCCATCTGGTGAGTCGAGAAGATGATCGTCTTGCCCGCACGTTTGAGGTCCAGCACGATCTCTTTCAACAATTCGACGTTGACTGGATCGAGACCGGAAAAGGGCTCGTCAAGGATCAGCAAATCCGGATCGTGGATCACGGCAGTGATGAACTGGATCTTCTGCTGCATTCCCTTCGAGAGCTCCATCGAGCGTTTGTTTTTCCACTCGGAGAGCTTCACGCGTGCGAGCCATTCGTCGATCTTCGGCTCGATTTCCTTGCCGCGCATGTTTTTTATTTCGGCGAAGAACCGAAGCTGATCGGCGACGCGCATGCGCCGGTACAAGCCGCGCTCCTCGGGCAAGTAACCGATGCGATCCTGGAGGCGCGCGTCGATGTGACGGCCAAAGACCAGGATGGTTCCGGAGTCGGGCGCGGTGATGTTGACGATCATGCGGATCGTGGTCGTTTTTCCGGCGCCATTTGGGCCGAGCAGTCCGAATACCCGACCGGCGCAGACGTCAAGGCTGAGCTCTTTGACCGCCGTGAACTCTCCAAAATTCTTGCTTACCCGATCCAGCTTTACCGTTGTCTCGTTAGCGGCCATTTAGGTCTTTTCGTGTGTGTGCCGTTGTGCTTTTGGCTGGCTAGAGCGATTAAGCCTATCAGATGACGGTTTTTGATTGCCACAAGAACCTTACCTGATACATATTTACACCACGTCATCCCCGCGATTTCCATAATTTCGACCTCAATTATGTTGGCGCGCCACAATTCTGCGCTGCTGTTGCTGTTTCTGCTGATCGCCTGCCCGGCGACACAGGCCCAGACCGCGACGCCTTCGCCAACACCAAGATCGCGCGACGACGTTATTCGTGTTTTCACCGAGCTCGTCCAAACGGATGTGATGGTTTTTGATAAGCAGGGCAAGTTTGTCAACGGACTTACGGCCGACAACTTCGAACTGCGAATCGACGGGAAGCCGCGCGCCATCCAGTCTTTCGAACAGATCACAGCAGGCAGTGACGAAGAGAGCCAACTTGCTGCTGCGCGTGGCGCTACCAGCATCAACCTTAAACGTCCAGTGCCACTCGATCGCGGTCGCATCGTCTTTTTCTATATCGACGACATTCACATGGACCTGGCAGGACTCGCAGCTGCCAAGAAAGTTATCAGCCACTTCATTGACAAGGAGATGGGCCAAAACGATCAGGCTGCGATCACTTCAGCGACAGGCCAGATCGGCTTTCTTCAGCAACTCACTACGGATCGCATGATACTGCGGATGGCGCTGGACCGGCTCACTTCGCGCAACTACTCCCTGCGCGATAGTGATCGCCCGCCGATGGGCGAGTACGAAGCACTCTTGATCGATCGCCTTGATCGAGACGTGTTCGAATTCTTCGTCACCGAAACGATGCGGCTCAATCCCGGCATAAATCGCGATCAGGCCGGGGCGATCGTGCGTAGTCGCGCATCGTCGACGCAGTCACAAGCCGCGCGCTTAAACCAGATCACCTTCGCTGGTCTGGCGAGCCTCGTCAAGTCTGCGAAAAATCTTCCCGGGCGGAAAGTGCTGTTTTTTCTATCAGGCGGTTTCCTGATCGAGAACCGGCGCGGAGATTCTGTTTCCAAGTTGCGTGACATCACCAACGCGGCCGGCAAAAGCGGTGTCGTTATTTATTCGATGGATACGCGCGGGCTCGTTGCGTCACTACACGACGTGTCCGTTGAAAGGCCCTTCGATCCGACGGGACGGCTGAGTCTTTCAACGAATCAGGAGCTGGCCGTAACGCAAGACGGCCTCAACGCGCTCGCAGCCGACACGGGCGGGAAAGCGATCTTCAACACAAACGATCTGAAACAAGGACTCGCCCCGGCAATCAAAGAGACTTCGACCTATTATCTTCTCGCCTGGAAGCCCGATGCCGAGTCGCAAAAACACAGCCGCTTCAGGAATCTCGAGGTCAAGTTGATCGGTCGTCCCGATCTCACGGTGCGAGTGCGAAAAGGTTATTTCGATCTCGATCCCGCGGCGCCGCAACCAGTCGCGAAAACACCGGCGCAGCCTCCACAAACAAAACCGGCTATAGCAAAGCTTCGCGAGACAATGGCGTCGGCATATCCCGAGCGAAGTTTGCCGATACTTCTCAGTGCCGCCTATTACGATGTCCCAAACAAAGGACCAGCGCTATCGACGGCTATACACATTCCCGGCGAGTTTCTCGTTTTTGGTGAACAACCTGACGGAAAGATTCAGGCTGTGATCGATTTGAGTGTCGCCTACTTCAACGACAAGGGAGTTGTTAAAGACAGTTTCGCTGATCGGATCGTAACTACGGCGCCCACTCTCGAGAAGGCGCAGAGCTATCGGAACGACATCACGTTCACCTATCCCGCGAAATTGCCGCCCGGGATTTACCAGGTGCGAGTGGCCGTGCGTGACGACAAGAGCGGGAAGGTGGGAAGCGCTCACGCCTGGATCGAGATCCCTGATCTCGCAACCAAGAAACTCGCGATGAGCAGTCTGCTATTAGGAGAGCGCACGCTCGCGATGATGACGAATGTTTCCAACACTGCAGGCGTTAGTCCGGTTGCGCTCAGTGCGAGCCATCGTTTCCGGCGTGAATCCACGTTGCGCTTTTTGCTCTTCGCTTACAACAGCGCGCTCTCATCCGTGGACCAGAAACCGGACGTCGCAGTGCAGGTGCAAGTTGTTCGCGACGATCAACCAGTGATCACTACTGCGTTGCGGAAAATCAACACTGATGGTGTTGGCGATCTGGCAAGACTTCCCTACGCCGCCGAAATCCCGTTGAGTGAACTGTTGCCGGGTCGGTACATGCTGCACGTGACACTGATCGATCGCGTGTCAAAACAGAGCACCTCACGACAAACACACTTCGACGTGTACTGACCTCGCCTGTGACGAAGCCCTGGAAACCGACCAAAGCGCAACTGCTGGCCGCGACTGACAAAACAGTTCGCGACGTGATCGCACCGGATCTGCGTATCCTGTTTTGCGGAATCAATCCCGGTCTTTACACCGCCGCGGTGGGCCATCATTTTGCGCGTCCGGGAAATCGCTTTTGGCCCGCGCTTTATGCCGCAGGTTTTACCGAGCGAATCTTGTCGCCGTTCGAAGAGCGCGAGTTGCTGAAGAGTGGTTATGGAATCACGAACGTTGTGCCGCGTGCGACCGCTTCGGCAGACTCCTTAACAAAAGACGAGATCGTTGCGGGAGGAGAACGATTGCGAGCGAAGGTGATGCGCTTTCGCCCACGAATCCTCGCGGTGCTGGGCGTCGGCGCATATCGCACCGCATTCAACCAACCGAGAGCCGCTGTGGGCCGTCAGGAGGGACTGATGGGAAACACAGTGCTCTGGGTTCTGCCAAATCCAAGCGGCCTGAACGCAAACTACCAGGCCCCCGACCTCGCCCGCTTATTCCGCGAACTCAGAGAATCCGCATAAATCCGCGGTTATGCGGATTTACCTGAAGAAGATCCCGATCACAACTCGATCGGTTGTGCAGATATGACTTGTTCGAGCGAACGGAGTGAGTGCAACGTCTCTCTACTCAAAGGTGCATCGACCTCAATCACCGCCATCGCTTCACCGCCGCGCTCGCGACGTCCGAGATGGAAACGGCTGATGTTCACGCCGCCCTGGCCCAGGATCGTGCCGATGCCGCCAATGACGCCGGGAACATCGTGATTGCGCGTCACGAGCATGTGGCCGTGCGGCGTCGCCTCGAGATGAAAACCGTCGATCTCCGTGATACGTCCTTCCCCGCGCTGTCCGCCGTATCCGAAAAGCGTTCCGGCAAGGCTCTGGGTTGAGTGGCCCGTGCTGATCACGGTACGAATGGCGGGCGCCATATCGCCGGCTGTGCGAATGTAAGTAGTAGTTACTTTGATCCCACGCTCTTCCGCGATCAAAAATGCGTTCACGACGTTTACGCGTGCGCTGACGTCTCGCAGCAGCCCGGCAAGAAACGCACGCGTCACCGGCGCAGCATCCATCTCGACTATCTCACCGGCGAACTCGATCCTCACTTCGCTCACCGGCTTATCGACGAGCTGCGCCTGAAAGCGTCCCAGGCTCTCCGCCAGCTCGACATACGGCTGGGCGAGGTTGAACTCCTTAATCCCGATCGCCGGCACGTTCACTGCGCCACGCAAAACTCCGGTCAAAAGATAGTCGCGCATTTGCTCGGCGACTGTGACAGCGACGCCCTCCTGCGCTTCTTTGGTCGATGCGCCGAGATGTGGAGTGACGATCACTTGATCAAGCTGCAGCAGCTTGTAATCGGCGGGCGGTGGCTCCTCGCTAAAAACATCGAGCGCGGCGCCGCCAATCGCACCACTCATTATCGCTTCATACAGTGCGTCTTCGTCGATCAGACCGCCGCGAGCACAGTTGATGATGCGTGCACCTTTTTTCATTTTGCTGAGTGCGTCGCGATCGATTAGTCCACGCGTTTCGGGAGTGAGCGGGGTGTGAACGGTGAGAAAGTCGGCACGCGCGTAAACTTCATCGAGCGGCGCCAGCTCGATTTCCAGATCGCGCGCCTGCTCGGGCGCGATGAATGGATCGTAGGCGACGATCAGCATACCCATGGCACGCGTGCGCGAAGCAACAACACGCCCGATCCGACCGAGACCGACAATGCCGAGCGTCTTACCCTGAAGTTCCACGCCGACAAATTTCTTACGGTCCCAACGTCCTGACTTGAGACTACTGCTGGCTTGCGGGATCGATCGCGCAAGTGAAATGAGCATCGCGATCGTGTGTTCGGCCGTCGTGATCGTGTTGCCGTCAGGCGCGTTCATCACCACGACACCGCGGATCGTTGCGGCTGAAACGTCGATGTTGTCAACACCAACTCCAGCGCGTCCGATGACGCGCAGGCTGTGCGCCGCATCGAGGAGATCCGCAGTGACTTTCGTCTGGCTGCGAACGATGAGTCCTTCACAATCTTTGACTGCCGCGCGCAAGTCGTCCGGCGCGAGTCCCGTTCGTTTCTCGACGATGAAACCTGCAGAGAGTAATGGTCCTAGTCCACTCTCGTTCACGTCATCGGCCACGAAAATCTTTGTCGTCATTTGGGTCGGTATGGTAACAGCATTAGCCACAAAAGGGCACAGAAGCACGAATCAGAAAACTACCGAAGCGTCCTCGGCATACAGAGGTAAATTTTGTGGCTTTTGTGCTATTTGTGGCTAAGGAAAGTTTGAGGGAATCACACGGGATCGGCGTCTTTCTTTTCGTCGGAATCATCAAACGCACCGTCAGGACTCGGCATATCTGAATCGTCAGACGTGTCAGCCACGGCCGCTTCGTTGTCTTCCAAATCCTTTAACGTATCTTTGCTGGTCGCGTCTTTGCCAATCGACTCTTTGCGTTCCATAAACTCGCTCCTAAAAAACAATTAAGATAACCAACACGACCACCGCCGCGTAAACTCCAGCCACGAGATCGTCAAACATCACTCCGGCGCCACCTTTAAGATCCTGAAGCCGGTTTGCAGGATACGGCTTAACGATGTCGAAAAAGCGGAAAAGTATCAACGAAACAATGACTGCCGGAGTGGACCAGCGCGAAAAAAGCGTTATCGGAAATAAGGCAATGAACTGGCCCGCGACTTCGTCAACCACTATCTTCCCTGGATCTTTTCGCCCCAATAACTGCTCGGTCCGCGTGCCGGCCCAGATTCCCACAACTGCAGACACAAAAATTAAGACAAGGACCACCGCCACCAGTAAACTTCCAGTCGTAATCTTTGCAAACAACAAAAAGATTCCGACTGCAAGCAAGGACCCGAACGTGCCGGGCATCAACGGCAAATAACCCACGCCGCAGGTGGCGATTGATAAGGCGAGAAAATCACTCGGCTTCATCCGGGTTATCAGCGGCTAAATAATCCTTCCAATCAAATCGTACTCGTGCCCCTCCGTGATCTCTACACTCACTAACTCGCCCACCGCCGGCAACACACCATCGGGAACATCGTTAATCAAAACACACCCGTCGATATCAGGCGCCTGTGTCTCCATTCGTCCCTGCCACAACAGCTCACTCTCCTTCGACTCACCCTCAAACAGCACCTGGACCACTTCCCCTACCCGCGCCCGGTTTTTCCGCTGCGAGATCCGCGCCTGCGCTTTCATGAGACTGTTGCGGCGCCGCGCAGCCGTGCGTTGTGGAACCTTCTCAGTCAAGTCGAACGCGGGCGTGCCCTCCTCGTCCGAATAAGTGAAAACACCGACGCGATCAAACTCCACACTCTTAACGAAACTGGACAACTCTTCAAAGTCTTTTTCAGTCTCGCCCGGAAAGCCTGCTATGAACGTGGTCCGCACAGCGATGCCGGGAACCCGCTTACGCACACGTTCGATCAACCGTTCCAAACTCGCGCGATTGCCGCCACGTTTCATCAGTTTGAGCACGTTCTGCGACGCATGCTGCAAAGGCATGTCGAGATACTTCACCGCCTTCGGCTCTTCCGCGAGCACATCGAGAAACGCATCGCTGATGTGCGTCGGATACGTGTACATCACACGCACCCACTCGATGCCATCGACGTGCGAGAGCTCGCGCAACAGGCGCGCGAGTGCATCCTGTTTGCCGAGGTCTTCACCATAGCGCGATGAGTCCTGGGCCACGAGGATGATCTCCTTCACACCTTCTTCCGCGAGTTGGTGTGCTTCGGCGATGATCGATCCGAAGCGACGGCTGCGAAAGTGACCACGCATCTGCGGAATGAAACAGAAGGCACACGGACGATCGCAGCCTTCAGCAATTTTTACAAACGCGTAGTGTGAAGGAGTTGCGAGTAAGCGTGGAGTCGATTCATCGTAGAGATACGTTGCGCTCTGATTACCGAGCGGCACTACGGGAAGCGAGCGCGTGTTGGTGTGCGGATCGCAGACCGCAAGGATATCGTTGATCTGGTTTGTGCCGATGAAAGCGTCAACCTCGGGAATCTCCGCTTTCAACTCGTCTCGATAACGCTCGACGAGACATCCGGCGACGATCAGTCGCTTGGCTTGCCCGTTTGTTTTGAGCTGGGCCGCTTCAAGAATCGTGTCAATCGATTCTCTTTTGGCCGAGTCGATAAACCCACAGGTATTAACTACGACAGTATCAGCATCTGCGGCATCAGACGTAATCTGATATCCATGATGCTTAAGCTGTCCCATCATGACCTCACTATCAACGAGGTTCTTCGGACACCCCAAACTAATAAATCCGACTTTTTTCATCCGTTGGCTCTATGCTCTTCCAAAGCAAACAATGCGCGTTCGACTTCCTTTCTCTCAGCCGGCGAAAGCTTCTGTCCGCCATACCTCACCCGGTTGTAAGCACGCGTGATCACCATCACCTCGTTTGATCGCAATGTGTTTGCAAACTCGAGCGGCGTCAGGTGCTGGTCGCGCGAAACTCCACGCTGCTCCATCAACGAGATCAACCGCTCATAAAACTTAACGTTCGACAACGCGCGTCCGTCTCCTGACGACTGAGTAATTCGCGCGCGCGTCCAGCTCCAGATCCTTTGCCCAAAGAGAATGAGTAAAAGCGCGAGCGCGAACGCTGTGACGCCGGCCGCAACTGCGAGGACATTACCGTTCAGGTAACGACTCATCGTATTGAGCATGTTTGACGCAATCCGCCCGTAATCAAACACGCGATTGTGTATAGACGACGCGAGCGAGCGCTGCTCCTGTTTGTCGTAACCAACAACGTATTGAAACCAAAGCAGCTCGAGTGCTTCGCCGTACTTTTGCAGTTGTGCGGTCAAACCCGTCCGCACCGTCTCAGTGCGTCCCGCCGAAGGCGTCGGATCAAACGTCACCCACGAACGTGTTTCCGGAAAGTAAACTTCAACCCACGAGTGCGCGTCGCTCTGGCGAACTGTGTAAGCGCCCGCTGCGTCGTTGTACTCGCCCGGCAAAAACCCATTGACGACGCGCGAAGCTATGCCGTGCGTACGCAACATCACAACCATCGCTGACGCAAAGTATTCGCAGTGGCCCGTCTTCACGTTGAAGAGAAAATCAGCAAGTGGATCGGGTCCGCTTGCTTTCATGTCAAAGGAATACGGGTACTCGCGTTGAAGGTGCGACTCGATCGCTTTCGCAGCGTCATAACGATTACTCGCATTTGCGTGCAGGATGACCGTCATTGCCAGTTGGTGGACGCGCGGATCGAGCTTCTCAGGCAGTTGCAGGTAACGATAGTAAGAGACCGGAAGAGGCCGTAGATCGTTGCGCAGTTGGTCCATGCGCGGTTCGGTCGTATCGGAAAGCGCCTTGTACATGATGCGCTCAAAACCATGCCGGCGCGACTGAACCGATCCTTCTTCGTCAACACGGACGAACGGCAGATCACCCTGAAGCGCAACAACGCGCGGCGCCGCAAACAGCACTGAAGATTCCAGCGGCTCAAGAAAGAACGTCTGCGTCGTGAGACGATGGAGAGCTTCGGTAGTATCGATCTTAAAGAACCCGCGTTCGGGAAGAACCGGATCCACTTGGCGTGCTTGCGCAGATTTCCTCCAGCCGGCGCCGGTGAATTCGTCGAGAGCGACACCGCGCCAGCGCAACTCGCGTAACGGTTGTGAGTTTTCGACACGCACGCGCATCACAATCTCTTCGCTCTGCTTGAGTGTGCCGATCTGGCCGAGGGTAACGTTTTCCGAGAAGCCTATAAAGTTTGGAGCGGGGCCGCCGGTGCGTGTCAGTGCCGCCGCGCCCGAACGTGGCGCGATCAAAAACAATGGGAGGGCGAGCACGAAAATCAAAATCAGCAAAGCTACTGCCACGAACGGTAGTCGTGCCGCTTCGCTGGTGTGCCACGAGCGCTGTCCGGACTTTTTGAAAACACGCGAATCAGGCGGCACGAGCAGACGCGTTTCGGTGTGAGCGAGCGAGCGTCGCGCTTTTTGAATCTCGAATGCCGTGACCGCGGACAAGCCACACAACAAGTAGAGTGTTAGAGTGCCGAGAAATACGGGGCTAAAACTCAAACCGGCCGCCAGCAGCACTTCGAAGAACGAGATCAAGTAGAGAAAGACCCAGTCGCGATCTTTCTTGACCTGGAGGAGTTTTACAGCCGAGAGAAAAACGATGAGGTGCGCGAGCGCAGTCACGCCGAGGCGCTCTGTAGGTTCGCCGATTGTTTTCTGGTACTGCCAGTCGAGATAAAAAAGCGGGATTGAGAGCAGGACGATTCCCAGACCGTAACGTTCCGGTAACTGCCACTTCGTATTCTCGAGCAGCCAGCTAGCAATCATTACGACGTGGAAGAGGAGCGCGAGGCTCACACTCAATCCACCCGCCAAAACGAGCGCCAGCATCGCCACCGCGATCATGGCGTAAGAAAACCCTCGAAAGTACGTCCCAAAACTCATCGTTATCGCTTAACTTTAATCTCAAAAACTCGCGGCCAGAGCTTCCCTGTAACGATCAACTTATCGCTCGCCTGATCGTAAGCAATTCCGTTCAACACCGCTTCCGGATCCCGCAACTCACCATCCGGCATCAGCCCTGTCAAATCAATCCACGCTTTCACGCGGCCACTCTGCGGATCGATGGCAGCAATTCGATCCTCGTGCCAAACGTTCGCATAAATCTCGCCGTTCACATACTCGAGTTCGTTCAGTTCCCCGACCGGCAGATTGCCATCCTTCACGTTTACGGTTCTCGTCATTCGAAAACTCGTCGGATCGATAAACCTGAGGCGGTCCGAGCCGTCGCTTAATATCAGCGACTGGCCGTCGGTCGTCAGTCCCCAACCCTCGCCCTGATAGTTAAACTCTCCCTGAAGTTCAAACGTCTGCGCATCGTAAATGAAGCCGACGCCGTGCTGCCACGTAAGTTGGTAAACCTTTCCGTTCAGCACAGTAATGCCTTCCGCAAAGAAAGGCACGGGCACGTCGACTTTTTTCAGGATTTTGCCGCTTTCGAGCTCAACCCGTCGCAAACTGGAGAAGCCTTCCTGGCCGGTGCTTTCCAGCAGTTTGCCGTCCATTAGGATTAGGCCTTGCGTGAAAGCGTTGCTGTCGTGAGGCCAGATATTGACGATTTGATAGCCATATTTTGGCACCGGGCCGTTCGCCGTCGCCGGCGTGTTCGTTGTGGAGGTATTGGGGGTCGTGCTCGGCTGACACTGGAGGCACGAAAGTGCGAGGCCAAGCACCAGCATGACCCGGATCTTGAGCATTAGTGACATGCGGGCATTCTATCGTTTTTGGCCTTTTTGCGCCTTTGGCGGGTCAATCTGAAATGACAACAGGCTCGCCCTTGCGACGTTTATCAAGATACGCCGTCAGCCGTTCACGATCGGCGTCGGCAATCTGGTGAATGTCCACGCCCAATGCCCACTTTTTCTTTCCCTCTTCGCCGGTCCGCTCTGATGTAACTATCTTGACGACAGCCTCAATCGGTCCTTCAGGCAAGTCGACGCGAACGAACAGCAGCCCACCGGGACGAGACAAGTCTGATTCCGAGAAGCGCGTGCCGACGAGCGAAAGGCCCATCCCGAATTTGCTAATCGTCTCGCAGTGGCCGCGAGACGGCTGGGAATATGACACCTTTCCGACCTGAAGGTTCCCGTCGAACACCGAGATCGCAGACGGCAGGTGTGCGTAAAAGCGCGGGCCACGACGCCGGTTTCGAGTCTGTTTGGGTTTCTCGGACGGCTCACGTTGATGTGTTCCGAGCGGGTCGAAGCCTTTGAAAACGAGACCGCAGTTGTTGCAAAGCAATTTATGCAACCCAAACACTCGTAAAAAGAAGACGGCATCGTCGTAATCACGCTGGATCCGCTCGCTCTGGCACCTCGGACACTGCATACTGGCCCATTCTAGCAGGGTTCGCTCTTGCCCCTGCGCTATAATGTCGGATATGAACGACGCGGATAAAAGCGAATCTAAAAAGGATCAGGATCCAGTTATCGAAGCGTACAAGAAAGATGTTGATGCCACACTGATCCGGGAAAACCTGCGCCTCACGGTAGATCAGCGTTTCCAACAATTGATGAAACTTCAGGAGTTTGCTGAAGACCTTCGCCGCGCCGGAAGAAAGGCACGCGAAAAGTGACCGACTTCAGCGCACTTCTGCGTTTGCTGGTTAAGAATGAAGTTGAGTTCATAATTGTGGGCGGGGCTGCGGCGACGGCTCACGGTTCGGCTCGGCTGACGTACGATCTGGACGTTGTCTACGATCTAAAGACCTCGAAGTAGTCGCTGAGCTAGAGCAAATTTTGGACGAGACGCGTCAATAAGGCTCGTAGATCTTTTCAACAACAGCTTTGGTGCATCCTGCATGGCACATCGTTCGTAAATCACCAGGCTATGGAAGTAATCAACCTACTCGGATCGACAATGGGCCTCGGTTTGGTGTCGGGGCTGAATCTCTACGCGACCGTTCTCACTGTCGGTCTCGGAATTCGTCTCGGACTGATCACGCTGAACCCGGAAATGTCTGGCCTTACGGTTTTGGCGAGCCCTTACGTGTTGATCGCGGCGGGCGTGATTTATCTAGTCGAGTTCTTCGCTGACAAAATTCCGTGGGTTGACAGCATCTGGGACGGCGTCCATACGGTGATCAGACCACTCGGAGCGGCGCTGATTGGGGCCGCAGCCATCGGCACTGTCGAGCCGCAAACGGCCGTTATCGCCGCGCTTTGCGCCGGCGTGTCTCTCTCAGGTCATTCCGCGAAAGCAGGAACACGACTACTCGCGAACCACAGTCCCGAGCCGTTTTCCAACATCGGACTCAGCCTCGTTGAAGATGTCTTAGTTGTGATCGGGAGTTGGCTTGCACTCAGCCATCCGGCAATCATGGTCACGGTCGTGGCGATTTTCCTGATCGCATTTGCCTGGTTTGCGCCAAAGGCTTTCCGCCTGATGAGAGTTGAATATCTTGCGACTGCGGCATTGCTGAAGAAGTTCTATCTGCTTGCGAAGCAGTACATACAGAGTTTCGGCGAGCGCCGGCGCTTCGCTGCGGTTGGCTCAGAGTTTACGGTGCCGGTCGAGATGGTGGGCACTTCGAGTGGTATTGATGTTGGAAACAGCGATGACGTTCCGGAGTATCTGTTAAATCGACTCGATAAGAAGGCCGGGTCGCACGGCCCACGATTTCTTATTCGCTGTACGGCCGGTAAAGGAGTGAACAGACTGCGCCACTCAGTTGGGTATCTTCAGGTCAGCGACGACAATCTGGTCTTTGTGACGAAGCGAATGTTCCGGCTGCGCGATCATAAGATCCCGCGAAACACGATTGAAGACATTCAGTTCCAGAAGGGGCTGCTGTTCGATCGGCTGATCATCAAGGCGAACGGAAAGCAACAGCATTTCCACCTCTTTAAGGACGCTGCAAATAGCGGCAGTCGCGTTTACGAGATCTTGCAAGGGCACAAGAAGCAGCGCTGAGATCTGCATTCATCTGAGGATAAAGCCTTTCTTAAACGGGTCTTTGGGATCGAAGTAAAACTCGTTGCGGCCGATGATTGAGGCCGTGCCGCTCACTTTCGGAATCACGGCGTCGTACGGTCCGAACTTCGTTACGTCTACTACCTCGACTGACATCGTACTACCGAGAACGCTCTCAATCGTCACTCGCTTATTTAGACTGAGTTCACCCTTTGCGAAGTGCAACGCTGCGCGTGCGCTGACGCCGCTACCGGTCGCCGATCGATCGAGTTCGCCTTCAGCGAAGATGCAGGCGTTGCGACTGTGGTTCGCAGGATCCAGCGCCGGTGCAGTGAAGATCGTGCCATAAAGAAAGCTCAGGTCTTCCTCGAATGGATGCTTGATCGGAAAGTGGTTCATCACCGCGCGTTTGATTCGTCGCCCGTAAACGATAATGCGATCGACGTGTTCGGGTGTGAGTTGTACCCCGACTGCCTGCGCACTCACGAACACGTAAAACGCGCCACCATAAGCAACGTCAAACTCAATCGAGCCTAAACCCTCGACGTCAACGTGCTGATCGCGCAGGTAAAGAAACGAAGGCACGTTTCGAAAGGAAGTTTCTGTAACCTTGCCGTCTGACACAGTCGCGTGCGCGAGAATTTTTCCAGCCGGCACGTTGAACGTTATTTCGTCCTTATCGACGAGTTGTGTTTCGACGACGAGTTTTGTGAGGGCAATGATCGCGTGTCCGCACATCGTGCTGTAGCCCTCGTTGTGCAGAAAGAAAACGTCGAAGTCGGCGTCAGCGGACGAAGTGATCACGGCGCCGTACATGTCTGCATGTCCGCGTGGCTCCCACATCAGACCCGTGCGAAGGTGATCGTAGTGTTCGCGAAAGTAGCGCCGCTTTTCGAGTACGGTTTCGCCTGCGATTGGCGGCAGACCATCGATGATGACGCGGAGCGGCTCACCACCGGTATGCATATCGATCGTGGTGATGCGCGTCCAGTGTTCAGGAGGCTGCCAGTTGGAAAGTTTTTTCATCCGTGGAGAATCTTAGCCGCGGATGAGGCGGATTAAAACCCGTAGTTGAGCAATACCACAGCGCCACCGATTATCAATAAGCATCCTCCAATCGCTACGAGGTCAGAGCGAAGATTACGCGTAAACTTCTCTTTGCTCATATTGTTCAGGTGTTCACGTGGCGCCGTCCGAAGAAGATCGACAAGCGTGCGCAGCCATAATCGAGTACGCGCTAGCGCTGTGCCCGCGTTCCGCTGGCAGTCCAGGAGGAACAGGACCATCTGCGGTCCATACTCGCGCCGGAACTTTCTCGGATAAGCGAGCAGCAAGACCGAGTAGATCGAGAGAAACCACCTGGCATCCTTGCTTAGGCTTTTACTCATTAACCTGTCTTGGGCCGCGGTAACAGTTTCTTGGCGCGCGCCGATCTCACCACCTGCTCCAAACGCAAAGCTTCGGCAGTGGCAACGCGGTAGCCAAAATCAGTCAGGCGATAGTACCGGCGGCGCTCGTCGTCGAGCTCCGGATCGGGGCGTTCCTCGAGTTCGTGGATCAAACCATCCGCCACCATGCGTTTGATCGATCCGTAGAGCGTTCCTGGGCCCAGCTTCACCGTTCCATTTGTGCGCTCATCCACTTCGCGCATGATGTGATAGCCGTGACGGTCCTTGTCAGCCAGCGCCAACAAGATGTGGAACATGGCCGGAGTCAAGGGCAAAAACTCCTCTGGTTTACGGGTGGGTGCCTTCACAGATGGACTCAGAAACGTATTCAGCTATATCGCGCGCCGATGTAGTACGCCAGATCCATCTGTCGAGTCAATAAATTTGTTGCCGTTTGAATAACTACTCGGCACTACGCACGCCGACCTCGTCCAAATGTCGCAATAGATCCGCGGGGTCGTTATAGACGCGATAGGCGCCGGCGCGTTCCAGTTCGTCGCGGCCGTAGCCGCCCGAGAGCAATCCCACGCTGAGCGCTCGCGCGCGCCGTGCGGCCAGCAGATCCCAGATACTGTCGCCTATCACTACTGAATCGCTAACCGACACGCCCAGTTTTTCCGCAGCCGCCAGAAACAGATCCGGATCGGGTTTGGCGTGACGGACCATGTCGCGCGTGACGATCGGAACGTCGTCGCCAACTTCGAGCAGGTCGAGCGACAGACGCGCGCTCTCGTATCGTCCACTAGTGGCTATGGCCCACGGAACTCCAGCCTTCGTGAGATACGCCAACAGATCTACGGCTCCAGGAAGCGCGCGCACCTGCGACGCGTAGTTTTTAAATGCCTCGCCGTGTACCTGATGTATGTGCTCGGCCTGTTCGGCTGAAAGCGTGTGGCCCGTCTCACGCGCCAGCGCGTTGACGAAGAGACCTCCACTCATACCGATCTGCCGGTGAATGCGCCACACCGCCAGATGTATTCCCCCGGCCTCGAGCGCCTCACGCCACGCGAGCACGTGTTGATAGACGCTGTCGATAAGCGTTCCATCGAGATCGAAGAGAAAGGCTTGTCGTGCTACGGGCATGTTCTTACTCTCTATCTTCTGGTCGTCAGTCATCCGTGTATAGTAGGCTTAGGCGCGAAAAGGCACAAAATGAATATAAACAGCAAACCATTTTTATCGATTATTTTGTTGCTACTGGCGATGCTCTCCATGCCCGGCGCCAGCGCACAAAACGCGCGCCTGCCGAACCCGATACTGTTCGACGACTTCAGCTATACCAACCGCGAACAGATGAAAAAGAATGGGTGGATCGTTCGCACTGTGCCCGGCTGGCCCGGCGTTCCTGGTGCAAAGTGGCTGGATACAAACGTGTCGCTGCTCAAGGATCCTGCGAACGCAAAGAACCGAATTTTGCGCATGACGTCTGCGACAGACGGAACTCCCGCGAACACTACCCAAACGCAGATCTGTCACCAGCGCAAATATCTCGAAGGCACCTATGCTGCTCGAGTTCGTTTCAGCGATGGTCCAGCCCCATCAGAGCCGGATGGCGATCAGGTAGTGCAAAGTTTCTACACGATCAGCCCACTCAAAGCGCCGATGGATCTCGATTACAGTGAGCTGGATTGGGAATACCTGCCGAACGGTGGCTGGGGAATCGATGGTCCAACGCTTTACTCAACCACCTGGGAGACTTTTAGCCCTGAGCCAAACTGGAAGAAAGACAATGTTTTCAAAACTACGAATGGCGAGCAGGGCGGCTGGCACACCTTGGTTACCCAGGTTTCCGGCGGCAAGGTCACGTATTTTCTCGACGGGAAGTTATTTGCCGAGCACGGCGGAAACTATTATCCCGAAGACACGATGTCGATCAATTTCAATCTCTGGTTCATCCGCGATGGAATGGTGAAGTCGAGCGCGAAGCGCGCCTACAGCGAAGACATAGACTGGGTATTCTTTCAGTCCGGCACACCCTTAACGCCTGAACAAGTCGACACTATTGTCGCTGACCTGCGACGAAACTCAATCAAGTTTCGCGATACAGTGCCGCCCAAAGTTCCCGCACTCGAGTCGCCTTGCAATTTCTAGATCGCGGCGTTCAAGCGTCGCTGCTGTTCTTCACAGCACCGCGGATGTTGAGAAACGCGAGACAAAGCTGCAGCAAGATGAGGGCGTAGGCGCGATCGTGCACGCCCCAGACGATCCACAGCACGTTACTCAAAAGGAACAGCCAGAATCCCCAGTTGCGCTTAAACTTTTTCTGAGAGCCAACCATCCACGCGGCGATCACCGTCACCACCATCGCCGGCCACTGGATCGCGTCAAGTATGTCCATTGATCTGTGTCACCGGTGAAGGTCTGTGAGTAGCGAGGATCTGTTCCTCTAACGGATGCACGCAGTTGTCACACGTGCCGCATCGCTCCTCTTCCATCTCTTCACCAAAGTAGTCATGCAACAAACGCCAACGGCACATCGCACTCTGCCCGTACTGCATCATTCGCTCCAACTTCTCTTTGTCTTTCTCAACTTTTTCTTCAGACAAACGAGAGAGCTCTTCCAACTCAGATCGCCGCACGTCCGTGCGCAATAAACGAAAGTGGCTGCCGCGCAACTCCTTCACGAGTTGTAGCTCCTTCAGCAAAGACAGCACCACGCGCACCTTCGTATCCGCGACGGTGTTCGCATGTTCCTGCACGGTCGCAAGCGTTGCGGAAGTTTCGGCCGCGCCGATCGTTTCCAGCGTTTGATAAACGGCGAGAATGTCGTCGAACTTCGGATGCTTGCCACCGAGGAAAAACTGTTGCGTGCGCCGATCGTCCAGTTGATAAAAAAGCGAGCAGAGAGCCGGCTTGCCATCACGACCCGCGCGTCCCGCCTCCTGATAGTACGATTCGAGCGAGCCCGGCATTTGATAATGCACGACAAAACGTATATCTGGCCGGTCAATGCCCATTCCAAAAGCATTCGTCGCCACGATCGCTTTCAGCTCACCAGCCATGAACGCTTCCTGGTTCGCTTTTCGATCCGTCGCGTTCATGCGCCCGTGATACTTTTCGATCTTGTAGTCAAAACCTTTCAACCAATCGGAGAGTGTTTCGACTGTTTTAACGGTGGCGGCATAAATGATTCCCGCGCCATCGTGTTCGCGCAGGACTCGTACCAACTCTTCATGCTTTTCTCGCTCGTTTGTAACTCGCTTCACTTCGAATCGAAGGTTCGAACGGTAAATACCAGTGCGCACGATGTGAAGCTTTCCGATATCCAACTGCTTCTCAATGTCTGCCGTGACTTCGGGTGTCGCGGTCGCAGTTAACGCTAATACAGGCGGCGAACCGAGCGTCTTGACCGCCGATCCAAGCGACAGGTAAGCGGGACGAAAATCGTGTCCCCACTCTGAAATGCAGTGCGCTTCATCAATCACGACGAAGTTGATGGTTTGTTTTCGCAAGTCAGCAAGGAATGCCGGGGTTGTTAGTCGCTCTGGCGTAACGAAGATGAAGTCGCTGTTCTCAGTCTTGATTTGGTCGAGATTTTCCTGATGCTCGCGGGTGGTGAGCGCGCTGTTAAGTTGTGAGGCTTCGAGACCTGCATCTTCGAGCTTGTCGACCTGATCTTTCATCAACGAGATGAGCGGCGACACGACCACCGTCGTGCCCGGCAGATGCAATGTCGGTAGCTGGTAACAAAGCGACTTCCCTGCTCCGGTCGGCATGATCGCAAGCGTGTTGTTGCCTTCGAGAACCGAACGCATTACTTCCGCCTGGCCGGGACGTAGTTTGTCGAGATTGAAAACGTCGCGCAGCGTGCGCTTCATCTTCGTTAATTCGCGGGTGACTTTAGGAACAAGAGCACTCATAAAATTTAGCCGGCTGCATTCATTTGGAACGGATGCAGCCGGTCTTGAGGGCTCTTGGCAAGGGGAGTGCCAACAAAAACTTACGATAAAAGGCTCAATGCACAAATGATTGAACGGAGGCCGTTCCTCGTTTGTGATTTTGTGCCTTTTCGGCAGCTTACTTACTGTTTTCTGTCGTTCCTTTCTCGGTGCGACCAGCTTCCTTCTTGTGTCGCAACCACTGATCGATGCTTTCGCGGATGAACTCGCCCATGTCTTCAAATTCACGCGCGGACTTCTCCCAGAACTCCCGAAACTTGTTCGAATCGAACGCAACGCCATACGCGCGTCCGAACCCCTTCGCCGTTCCGAGCTCGTCTTCGTAATACGCCCCGAGTTGTCGCGAAGCCATCGCGACTACGGTTAACGAACTGCCGGCAGGCAATGGTTCGAAAATCGTACCAACGCCGGGATCCATTTCTTTCAAGCGCGCGAGCACGCGGTTGTACTGGTCAGTGCAATAGGCGGCCGCATCTTCTTTACCGCCGGTCCATTCGGACTGCATCGCCATGCGCCAAGTGCGTCGCAGCACATTGATCAACTTAAATAACTCTTTCTGTCGCTCCATTTAGTTCTCCTCGTTAATTTGTCGCTTCAACTTTCGCCTTCAAAAGTTTCTTCCCATGATGAATTCTCCACTTTACGGTGGAGAGCGGAACTCCCATAAACGCGGCAATGCGGTTCAGCGGCATCTCGTCGAGAAAGCGCAGTCGCAACGGCATCGCGTAATCGCCGGGAAGACTGTCGAGGGCTTTTATCATTGCTTCGTCACGTTCTTTATCTGCGAGTGGACGTACCAGCGCTTCGATCTTTTCGAGCAACGCTTCGTCCATTGCCACCCGTTTATTCATGTGCGACGTTTCGTTTTTACTGAACCGCAAAGCTCGGTGCCGTGTGATGGCTGACAACCATGCACCAAACTTGCGCGGCTCTTCGAGACCCGGCAACGCCTTGAATGCGAGCAGAAGCGAGTCCTGCGCGACATCTTCGGCATGATCGGCGCCCACGATGGTGCGAGCGAGTCTCACGACCGCGGGCCTGTAACGCAGCACCAGCTCTTCAAAGGCCTCCAAATTGCCGAGAATCGCCGCGACTACGAGCAACTCGTCGGACGACTCAGCCGGTCTCATCGCCACTCCGGATCTCGATCAAAACATCCTTCATTGTTATAGAGACATGTTACGAGTCAAAAGTTAGGCAGGTTTGTAATAAATGCGCTCCCTATGGACGCCCTCGATCTTCAACGATAGAATTCAGGCAGTTTGAGGTCGCAGTCGCCCTCAGTCCCCGTTAAATTCCCAGGAGCAAGGTGCGCAATTCGCTGAAAAATATCATTCTCGGAGTTGTCGCACTGGCGGCGGCGCTGCTTCTCCGTTGGCTACTCGATCCATTGATGGGGGAGGCGTTACCGCTTGTAACTGTCTTTGGCGCAGTCGCGGTCGCGGTATGGCTTGGCGGGTATCGTCTGGCGGTCCCCATCGCGCTGATCGGCTATCTCGCTTGTCATTACCTTTTCATTGCACCGCGTGGTCACGTGGATTTTGGACGAGTGGCGACTGCTGTCGGGATGATCGCCTACCTTTTCACCTGTGCCCTGATCATCGTTATCGGCGAAGTAGCGCGTCGCGCCGAAGCACGCGCGTTTCAGCAACGCGAGACATCTAGAGTCACACTACAAAGTATTGGCGACGGTGTGATCACAACCGATACAAAAGGGTGCGTCACGTACATCAATGGTGTAGCCGCGGCTTTGACAGGCTGGTCGCTCGATGAGGCAGTGGGCCAGCCGCTCGAGCGCGTGTTTAATATTGTCAATGAAGTCAGTCGTAAAGTCGTAGAGAACCCGTCGACAAAAGCATTGCGAGAGGGAGTGGTTGTAGGCCTCGCAAACCACACGATACTGATCAAGAAAGACGGCACCGAATGTCCCATCGACGATAGTGCCGCTCCGATTCGTAATGAGGAGGGACATGTATCAGGCTGCGTACTGATCTTTCGCGACGTGACGGCGCAACGTTTAGCTGAGCGCGATAAAGCGAACCAATTGCACACCGCGCGCCTGCTGGCGTCGATCGTCGAATCTTCAAACGACGCGATCATCCGTAAGTCACTCAACGGCACGATTGAAAGCTGGAACGCTGCCGCTGAACAACTTTTCGGTTACACGGCCGAACAGGCCGTGGGCCAACACATTTCCATAGTGATCCCGCCTGAGCGTTTGGCCGACGAGGATAAGATCATTGCGAGCCTGAAATTGGGAAAACGAATCCAGCATTATGAGACGGAACGCGTGCGTAGCGACGGTAAGCGGATCATCGTCTCCCTCACGATCTCGCCGATCAAAGATGAGTCAGGAAACGTTGTGGGCGCGTCGAAGATCGTACGTGATATTACCGCGAAGAAACGCGCCGAAACCGACCGGCAAATGTTTGTCACACTCGTTGAAAACAGCACCGACTTTATCGGCATCTGTGACCTCGAAGGCGTTCCTTTCTTTGTCAATCGCGCCGGCCTGGAAATGGTGGGGCTAGAGAGCATTGAAGAAGCGAAACGCACGGCAGTTCGCGATTTCTTCTTTCCTGAAGATCAGGCGAAGCTCATGGACGAGTTTTTTCCGGGGGTGCTGGAGCAGGGCCATGGTGAGATCGAGGTTCGCTTTCGTAACTTCAAAACCGGAGAGGCGCGGTGGATGGCGTATAAAGTGGTGGCGCTAACCGATAGCGCTGACGAGCCGGTAGCTTTTGCGACTGTCAGCCAGGATGTTACCGAACGCAAACAGCTTGCGGATGACTTGCGAAGATTGGCGGCTGATCTTTCAGAGGCCGATCGCCGTAAGAACGAGTTTCTCGCGACACTGGCCCACGAGCTCAGAAATCCACTCGCGCCGATGAGCAACATGCTCGAAGTTGTGAAGCGTGCAAATGGTGATTGGGAGGTTCTCAAACAAGCGCACGAAACCCTTGAGCGGCAGTTGGGCCAGATGGTCCGGCTCGTAGACGATCTGCTAGATCTGAACCGTGTCACTCACGATCGTCTCGAGCTGCGCCGGAGTGAAGTCGAACTGTCGTCTGTGATTCAACAGGCAGTTGAAGTGGCGCGCCCGCTCGTCGATTCGGCCGGACACCATTTAAGTGTGGACCTGCCGGATGAACCGATTTACCTTGATGCGGATCGCGACCGGCTGGCGCAGTTGTTTGGCAACCTGCTCAACAACAGTTGCAAATACACGAAACCGGGCGGAGTTGTTTCGCTCAGTGCACAGCACGTCGGCGACGAGGTCGTGGTGGCGGTTAAAGACAATGGCGCCGGAATACCAGCGGAAAAGTTAGAAAGTATTTTTGATATGTTCATGCAGGTAGATCGCACCTCGGAGCGGTCGCAGGGCGGCTTAGGCATTGGATTGACGCTCGTAAAACGATTGACGGAGATGCACGGCGGATCGATCGAAGCGCGCAGTGACGGCGAGGGACAAGGCAGCGAGTTCATCGTGCGCCTCCCGATTCTCAATCGACCGGTAGTCGCCGAGGAATCGAGTTCGCGCCTTGCGTCAGATCCGCAAGCGCAGCGACGTGTTTTGATTGTTGACGACAACCTCGACTCTGCTGAGTCGCTGGCGATGTTGTTGGAGATCACGGGCAACAAAACCTACATGGCCCATGATGGTCTTGAAGCGCTCGAGCAGATTGAAAAATACCGTCCCGAAGTAGTGTTGCTGGACATTGGTTTGCCGAGGGTTGACGGCCATGAAGTGTGCCGGCGCGTCCGCGAAAAATCTTGGGGCAAAGACATCGTGGTGATTGCGCTGACGGGTTGGGGCCAGGATGACGACCGGCGCAAGTCAGAGGAAGCGGGATTCAACGGGCATTTAGTGAAGCCGGTGGACTACGACAAGTTGTTGGAGTTGCTGGCTGCTCTGACGACGAACCCGGGGAGAGAAGTTGAACCAATCGTGAAGGAGAAACGTGCCTGAATGTCATCGAGTCAAATCGAGGATTATTACGAGCTGCTTCAGGTCAGTGACGTCGCTGAACCGGAGACGATCAATCGCGTCTATCGAATGCTCGCGCAGCGTTATCACCCTGACAATCGCGAAACGGGGAATGAAGCACGTTTTCGCGCGATCACCGACGCTTACCAGGTGCTCTCAAATCCGGAGAAGCGCGCACAATACGACGCGACGAACCAGAAGCGGAAGAAAGACCGCTGGCGCTTGGTATCAGCCGGCGCCGACACGGAAAACGATTTTGAGATGGAGCAGGTAGTGCGTTTGACAGTGCTCGAAGCGCTGTACACGAAGCGCCGTGTTGACCCGCAAAATCCTGGAATATACCTCGTCGAGCTGGAGCGCCTAATCGGCCGCCCGCGCGAGCACCTGGAGTTCACGATCTGGTTCCTCAATCAGAAGCGGCTAATCAGCACTGACGATGCGCGGATGTACTTGACCGCCGACGGCGCCGAGTACCTCGAGGATAGTTACAAGAATAATATTCACCGGAAGCGGCTGCAGTCCGGGAAGGAGTAAACGAACAGCGGAAGGCACGCGTTGTGCTCCTACAGGATGTCATCGCGCTTCGCAATGTTATGTCGCGCACATAACAACTGAACGTTTTCAGTCGTCATTGAGGTGCCGCCTTTCGACCATGGCAAATCATGATCGAAGTGAAGTTCATCGGTGGCTCCGCACATGACACATTTCCCACCATCCCGTTTCCAGACTGATACCTTGATGGCTGTTGGAATGATGCGTCTGCGTAATGGAGCAGAAATCGCTGGCGCATTGAAATCCTCTTCCCCCTCAACTGCAATCAATTTGAACCGAAATACCCTGCGCTGACCGTCGAACTCGGTCCACGAGTCAACTAGGTGAAAAACACCATTGTAAGACCATATACCCTGCCGAAGCTTTTCGTAGACGCGGACGCGCTCAGGCAGTCTCTTGCCAGTTTTCGCGGCCTGCGCGGCAGCATGAAATCTTCCGTTCTGGGTGAGTCCTCCCGAAGGTATGCGCTCCAATTGATCTACTTCCTTTGGGTTTGGAAACGAACTGCTGCGCGGTTGATCGTGACCTTCGTAGATAAGAGTCGTGCCACCATCCTCCAACCGATCTCTATACGGAGCGCCAGCACGAACGGACATAAGGATTACGGAATGGTTGCCGCCTAAGCCAAAGTTCATGCCGCGCTGAAGACTGCTTTTTTCGCGCTGACACACTTCGAGATAAGAGATAATCTGGTCGCCCAAGTCCACTTTACCTTCCGAAGCCAGGTTACGCGACAACACTTGAGTCGGCAACAAATTTCCCCAGCAGCAAGGCTTTCTGTAACGACGCTCAAATAATGTGCTATAGATCCCTGCCGATGACTGGCAGTATGAAAGTTGCAAGTTCCGTTGTTGAGTCTTTGCCGCCGGAGGTTCGCGATCGGTCGGTGTGGTATGGGGCGGAAATGGCGCGGCGCGAGGATTGGGTTGAGTGGTTGTCGGAGGCGGAGGTTGGGGAAATAGAGAGGGCGGTTCGCGAGGTGGAGGGAGCACGGGTGGACCTCACGGCGATCACGCCCGAAGATGTCCCGCTGCCCAAGCTCGCGCCGAGGCTAAACCAAATGCTCGCTGAGGTGCTGAATGGGCGTGGGTTTGTTCTGATCAAAGGCCTGCCGGTCGAGCGTTGGACCAGGCGGAAGGCGGCGATCGCTTTCCTCGTGATCGGCGTTCATCTCGGCAATCTGCGGATGCAAAACGCTCACGGACACTTGCTCGGGCATGTAAGGGATCTGGGACGCTCGAGCGATGACCCAAATACGCGGATTTATCAAACTCGCGAACGCCAAACGCATCATACCGACTCGTGCGACGTCGTGGGTCTGCTATGCCTTCAGGCCGCCAAATCAGGTGGGCTCTCAAGCCTCGTATCGTCAACAACGATCTTCAACGAGATGCGCCGGCGCCGGCCGGACCTGCTCAATGTCTTACTACAACCAATCGAAACCGATCGGCGCGGTGAGGTTCCTGATGGTTCCGAGCCCTATTTCAACATTCCCGTGTTCAACTATCACGACGGCTTAGTATCCGCGATCTACCAAAGACAGTACATCGAGTCGGCCCGGCGCTTTCCAGGCGTCGCACCGCTCAGTCCCCTTCAGATCGAAGCCCTCGATCTCCTGGACCAACTCGCAAACGATCCGAAACTGAACCTGATAATGGAAATCCAACCCGGCGACATTCAGCTGGTTCACAATCACACCATTCTCCACGATCGCACTGCGTTCGAGGATTACGCTGAACCTGAACGCAAGCGACACCTTTTACGTTTGTGGCTGGCGCCCCGCGGCGCGCGTCGTTTGCCTGACGTCTACGCCGAGCGATTTGGTTCGATTACGCCTGGAAATCGCGGTGGTGTTGTAGTCGCCGGAGCGAAGCCGGGGATACCATTCGAGTGAAGCCTGGATGAGTCTCTCTACCATCACACGTCGCGGTCCGGAGATCTCGGATGCGATCGTCTCGTTTGATCCCACTACGCTTCAGCGCATGCCGGTTAAGAAAGCTGACGTGCTGGCCCAGTTTTCCAAACTGGGCAATCACGAAGCGGTCAGAATCGTCGAGCAAATACCCGAGCGAGATGGAACGCTGGACCCGGCGTCAGTTGATAAGCTTCTGATTACCTCCCATTGCGAAATGCAACGCATGTCTGAAGAGTTTCAACACGGACGACGCGTGGCCGAGTTGCTCAAACCGATCCTGAATGCTTTGCGCGGCGGCGGCGTGAAGAATCCGATCCGCATCGTCGACATCGGGTGTGGCACCGGTTTCGTCATTCGTTGGCTCGCCGCGAGCGGATCACTCGGTGATGATGTTGAATTGATGGGTGTCGATTTTAATGTCGCGCTGATCAACGAGGCGAAGCAGCTGGCGGCGGTCGAAAACCTTCGTTGCAAGTTCGCTGTCGCGAATGCCTTTCGCCTGGACGAGCCCGCGACCATTTTCATCTCGACCGGCATTCTTCATCACTTCCGCGATGAGGATCTCAGCTATCTTCTGCAACAGCATTGCCGTCCGGAAACGTGCGCATTCGTTCATTTCGACTTTCACAGCTCACCGATGGCGCCGCTTGGATCGTGGCTTTTTCACGTCGTGCGGATGCGCGAGCCGCTGGCGAGGCACGATGGCGTGCTCTCCGCGGTGCGCGCTCACAAGAGTCGATACCTGTTAGACGTCACCAGAAGCGCGGCGCCGGAGTTTGTCTCCGCGATCTACGGCACACGGTTATGGCGCATGCCCATCCCAAGAGTTTTTCATTCACTCGTTGGCATTCGCCCCATCTATCGTGAGGCCTTCATAAGAAACATGGGAACGCGCATAGCATCACTCGGAAAAATTGAATGATTGCTATCTTGCTATGGCTGCTTGCCACAGTTGATTCTGCATTCATCGGCTATAGGGAAGCGGCAGGCCGAAATGCGCTGATCGAGAAGCGGGCTTACTATCGTCGCGCGCTCATCAGGGGTGCGCTCTTTGGTCAACTCGCTGTTCTGATCGTTGGTGTGATTACTGCGATCGCGATCGTCAGCTCGAATAATGCCGACGCGCTTCTTTCAAATATCGAACTGGTTGGAGCGCGAATGGTGACTGTCTATGTGCCCTACGCATTGATCATTTTGATCACATTCTGTATTCGCGCATTACCCTCCGTCGACATCAGAAGCATTACGAGTGTACTGATATTCGGACCGTTTACTTTCATTCGTCCGATCGTTGTTTTGGGCGGCGCCGTTTGGGGAGTCTTTGCTGCGCGGGGTGCGATTACGATTGCGCTCACTGTGTTGATAGTGACTCTGATGCTTGGTCTTGAAGCTGCACTCGCGTGGTTGAGATCTCGCGGCCTCATTTCTTAATCTGCAGACGATGCCTGAGGGTCCCGAGGTACGAAAGTATGCAGATGCACTGGATGCGGCGTTAACCGGTCGTGCAATTGTTTCTCTCGAAGCACGAACAAAAGACGCGCGAAAATGGTTGCAGGAAAATGAGCCGCGTCTTGTCGGTCGACGAGTTGAGCGCGTCGTCTCACACGGAAAGCACCTGATCGGTTACATCGAAGGCGACTTCTTCTTTCACTCACACCTGATGATGTGGGGTCGCTGGCAGACATTTGGACCAGCGCTCCGGCGGCGCAAGCCAGCACCAATCGAGTTACCGGAAAAAGACCGGCGCGAACGGGCGCGTATCGTCGTTGAAGGTTCGGCGGCAATCCTGCTCTCCGCGCCGATTTTTAACGTTGGCGAAGGCGACCCTTACGACGTGATTGAGATCCTCGCCACACTTGGACCAGATGCGCTCCCTTACCGTGGACGCTTCGATCGCCAGGAGTTCCTGCGCCGACTACTTTCAAACGAACACGAAAACGAAACGATCGGAGCGGCGTTATTGAACCAGCAAATCGTTGCGGGACTCGGAAACTACTTGCGCGCCGAGGTTCTCTTCAACTGCAAGTTGAACCCGTGGCTAACTGTTGGGGAGCTGACGCAGCGAAAGGTGAGTTGTTTATCGAAAACGATCCCACGCCTCACGCGCCACGCATACAAACGCGGAGCTACGGCGGCTGAAGAGGATCGTAAACGAATGGCAATCGACCCGTCGCTCGTGTATCAACCGGGTCGCGAAATAGGCACACGACACCTCGTCTTTCGTCGCACGAACCTGCCGTGTTTACGCTGTGGCGAGAAGATTCGACAACTGCGACAAAGGACCAGCCAGGCTGAGGCGGACGAGGAGGAGCGCACGCGTATCGTTTACTTTTGTGCGAAGTGCCAGGAGGTTGAGGGTATGTGAAAAAGCGTTTCTCACGCGAAATGGCAGACGAAATTTGCTCGGTGAACTTCCTGCGCGTTTTTGCGTGAGAGATCTCCATTAATTTCGGCTATGGATGTTGACATCGTCCGCGGCTCCGGCTAATGTTTGCGCGCTCGACACACTGTCGCGGCGTTTTCCCTTACTACATCGATCGGCTTAACCTCTTTTCCGCCAGGGGGTCCCACTTGCTCCACGTATTCAAAATTGCTGAATGGGCGCGAAAGCGCGCGCGCAACCGGATTGCGAACGTAAAAAAGTCCGATGCCGACAGTCCCCGGATGTACTCAGCCATAAACCAAACTTTTCACGAACGATTACTGGATGCGTGTAAACGCGTACCTGACGACCCCAAAGGCCTGCCAGACATCGCTTTTTTAGCCTGTCCTGAGAGGCTTCTCGGAAAACTTTCCTATCTCTGCCTTGATAAACAGAAGCGGTCATGGGAAACGATTCGATCTGAACGTCCCGAAGAAGTTCACGATGAGATGGTTCATTGCTTGATCGAATACGAGAACGAAGAGCCATATTCGGCATTTTCAAATCTCAGAACAGCAGAGCAGTTTCGCTTTGTTAAATCGATATTGCTGGGACATGGATTGAGTCCCATCGGAGATTCAATTCTGATCCTCGCCGACATTGGGCGCGCTTACCGCGCCGCTTTTGCAATGGGATTGGATATCCAAGTGATGCTCGCCGACATTTCGTGGATGAGTTCAAATCGATCGATTCGCCAGTTTGAGACTTTGAAAGATTCGGACATCGATACGGGTTTGAGAGTTTGTTTGGACCGTAGAACTCGCCTGTATGATGCAATGGAGATTGCTCATGACATTCATGAGATCCTGCCTTATGAAAAAGCGAAGAAAATAAGCGGCAAGAAACTGAAGCAGATTAGTAGTCGATATGTCGAATTGGCAAAGACAATCTGGGGCGAAAGCACTACGAGCCGATTGGAAAGAGAACAAATAAAGAGAATTGCCGAACCGATCTACAGGACTGCATCTACGCCTTCCGAAGACTTCCCTTCGTATCTGATCACGTTGGGCCAATTTGCCGGAGTCCTATCTTCCATAGAAGAAGCGCTCAAGCCACACTTGGAAATTCTCCGCGTTATCGCTAAACAGTTTAGTTCATTCGACGAGGAAGTCTTCACGTATTTCTTTGCGCAATACTACGCCCAAGATGCTTATCGTGGTTCAGTACTCAAGATTGCACCCGTCTCCGAGCGTAATTTCGACGAACCATTTGACAAGTTAGACAAGTACTTTAGAGCCTGGGGCGAAGGTCATTCGGTCGGCGAGTTGGCGGCTAGCGGTTATACGCCACCAACGACTCCACCGCTTTCCGCGGTCTATCTCCCACAATATATGCTTGGCAATATGTCGGTTCTGCCTTATGCGCCGCTATCACTCGACGCGCTGAAACAAGAAGCCAAGGATCACGAGCTGGTACGAAAGAAACTCATGATGCTCGATAGCGACGTCAATTTGTATGGCCAACATGTATTGAACATCGCACTACTCAAACAAACGCCGCTGGCGAAACGCAATCGCCTCATTGCAGATCTCGCGAGTTTTCTGTTGCTCTGTACCAGGCGCGGATATGAAAAGGAGCTCGCGGACGGTTGCGAAAAAATGGGAGTGGGAACGTTCGAAGATTTGCTGGCTGCCTTTTCGAAGAACCTCGTGAACATCTTTGTCCGAGAGAAGCAAGCATCATCGGCAGGAGAGATCGAGGAGCTTTGGATGACCTGGTTCAAGAATACGGACAGAGAGGCAGATCCCGACTATATCCCCTTACATCTTTATTTTCTTTTTATGGATGCGAGTGACTGGACCGAAGATACTTACAGTGCGGCTGCCTCGATATGTCTGCTGGCCCACATGACGTATCTGGTCTTCACCTGATGAGAGTGGCGGTATTCGCCAGTCTTCCTATTAGAGGCGAGCTTATCGTTTGATACGAGGCAGCATCTGCTGGTTCCACTTCTCAAATTCAGCTGCAAGCTGTTGCAGCATTTCCGGTTGCTTGCTGCTGAAATCCGCCTGCTCGTGATCATCGAACGACAAGTCAAATAGGCGGCGTTGTGCGCCGTTCCGAAAGTATTTCCAATTGCCTTTGCGCACAGCGTCTTGATCGTAAATGCGCCAGAAAAACGTGCGATCTTGAACAGGGCTTGCTCCTTTCATGATCGGTAACAGATCCATTCCATCCAGCGGATAACCGTCGGCGGCCGTTGTTTCAGCCGCCGCGAGAATCGTAGCCGTCAAGTCCATGGAAATCGCCATCTGCTTCGTCACGCGTTTTGCCGGAACAACTCCGGGCCAACGAACGATTGCAGGTACACGAATGCCACCTTCGAGTAGCTCGCCTTTCTCTCCCGAGAACGGCCATTGATAGGAGAACCTCTCGCCTCCGTTGTCACTCGTGAAAATCACGAGGGTGTTTCGCTCGAGACCCGCGGCCTTCAGAGCACGCATCACGCGTCCAACACCATCGTCTAAGCTACGCATCATTTCCGCGTAGAGCTTGAGGGAACCGCCCGCACGCATCGTCAATGGGTCTTTGGATGTCCTTGTGAAATCAATGCGCTCTCCACCTTTGCGATCCTGCCAGGGCCAATGTGGAGCCGTGTAATGAAGACTCAGATAAAATGGCGCGGATCGACGTCGCTGAATGTACTCAACTGCACGAGCTGTCAGGAGATCCGTTAAATACCCGGTTCGCTGAACCGGGGTAAGATTCTCATACAAGTCGGGATCGCCCAGCGGATTCTTATGCAGATGATAATCGGCAGCACCGGCAAGCACTCCAAAGAACTCATCGAAACCGTGTGCATTCGGGCCCCACTCAGGACGAAAGCCGAGATGCCACTTTCCGATCAGCGCCGTCTCGTATCCGCTTTTCTTGACGAGCGAGGCAATAGTTGGCACCTGCGGATCTAAACCCACCTCTTGACTCGGGCCAGTTAAGGGTTCGAACAAACCGATTTTTTCTCGCCCAGGATAGCGGCCGGTAAGGAATCCGCAGCGAGTTGGCGTGCACACTGCCGACGCTGAATACGCGTCAGTAAACCTGATTCCTTGCGAAGCGAGAAGATCGAGGTTAGGCGTCTGGTAATCCGGCCTGCCATAACAACTCAGATCACCCCAACCGAGATCGTCCGCGAGAATAAAGACGACGTTCGGGCGCGAGGGCCTGGGACTCGACTGGGCGAATGTGATTTTGTCGTGCGGTAAAAGCAGTGCCGCACCGCCGGCAATGCTGCCTATGAACTTCCGTCGTGTTTGTTTCACGGGTGAATACTACAACGAACGGCTACGAGCGGCACGGTTTTAAAGCCACAGATTAGGCGGATTGGGTGCGTGACGATTGAAAAGCCCACTTGACGGCTTGGTTAGGGCTAACGGAAACTGCTGGAAGCATATGCGAGTTGTTCCACTCATTTGTTTACTGCTCGTTTCGTCGCTGTCTTTCGCGAAAGCACAGCAGCGGAAACGCGTGTCGTTAACTCGCGCCGAAGTCAAAGCCGCGGAACGACTGCTGTCTGAACTCGGTTATTGGACCGGACCGGTTGATGGACGATTGGATGAAGGGACGAAGTCGGCGCTGATTGCTTTTCAGAAGTGGGAAGGGCGCCCGGCAACAGGCAAGCTCACACTCGAGGAGATCGAGGCGATTCGCAAAGGTGTTCCACCGCAGGCAAGAGATGTCGGGTACGCGCATGTTGAAGTCGATGTTGATCGACAGGTGCTAATGCTCGTTAATGAAGATGACGCGGTGAGAGTGCTGCCTGTATCGACCGGTAATGACAAGCAGTTTATGGACCAGGGCCAGAGGAGTATCGCTTACACGCCGCGTGGTCGCTTTGTTGTTTACGACAAAACTTTCGGCTGGGAGAACGGAGATCTCGGTTCAGTTTATTACGCCAATTACATCAGCGGTGGCGTGGCGATCCACGGATATCTCAGTGTCCCGACCGTGCCCGCGAGTCATGGCTGTATTCGCATCCCGATGTTCGCCGCGCGCGAGGTGAGCCGGTTGCTGCCGGTGGGAACAATCGTGCTCGTCTACGACAAAGTCTCGTTTGTCTCAGCGAAGGATTGGGTAAAGAATCCAAAACTGAAAGACGCCGCCCTCGCGAACGGCGCCTTGCAATAGCCACACTAAGAGCTCGCCCACAAGGCCACGAGAGCCGGAATCAGCAGCCAGAGCAATCCTTTCACGAGGAAGAAGAGAAAACCCCAGACACCGAGTCTTTTGATCCACTTGCCGACGCGCATATGTTTCGGATTTGCGCCACACAGAGGCACATAAAGCACAATTTGAAGAAGATCTGTTTTGTGCATTTTGTGCTTCTTTGTGGCTAAAAAGCAAAGCCCGCGAGAACAAAATGCTCTCGCGGGCTTTCGGTTAAAAATCCCGGCGACTTCCTACTCTCCCACGCAGTTTCCCGCGCAGTACCATCGGC
>DAIOGT010000005.1:0-61346 GCA_036745095.1 Pyrinomonadaceae bacterium | reverse complement strand
GCGACACGAGACGACCGAACGCGCCATGAAAGAACTCCAGCCAGACGGCGACCTGTCGCAGTTTCTCCGGTTCGGCGTTGCCGATGACGAACAGATGGTTTGTGCGGACGCTGCGCCACGCATCGCGCGATTGAGCGGCGATGCTCGTGAAAGTAAAGAGGACGGCGATAACGAGGGTTATGGGAGTTTTAAATTTCATAAAGGGATTAGTGAGGAGGAGACAGTCTAAAACAGGACGACAGGATTAACAAGATTTACGAGAATTACAGAGTTGCACAGCAAGAAGAATCGTGTAGAGTAACCCGACAAACGCATGTCTCAATCTGAACAAAACCTTCTCGCCCGGCGGCCGACGTGGGCTGAGATCGAGCTCGATAACCTTGCCGCAAACTTTAACCAGATCAAACAACGCGTAAGTCCGACCGCGCGGATAATTGCCGTGGTAAAGGCAAACGCGTACGGGCACGGCGCCGTCGAGTGTGCGCGCCGACTTGCACGTGAAGGTGCAGACTGGTTCGGCGTCGCGCTTCCGGAGGAGGCAATTGAATTACGTGAGGCAGGAATCACGCAGCCCGTTCTCTGCCTCGCGGGTTACTGGCCCGGCCAGGCGGCTGCGTGCATTCGGCATCGCCTGACAGCGGTGGTCTATCGCATCGACATGATCGAGGCGTTGAATCAAGCCGCTGCGAATGCCGGAATCGTAGCTGACGTTCACGTGAAGATCGATACGGGCATGGGCCGGCTTGGCGTGCGTGTCGATCAACTTAGCGAGTTTGTTGCGTCATTGGAGCGGTTTCGGAATGTGAGAATAGACGGCGTGATGACTCACCTCGCGGCTGCGGACGATGCCTCATGCCAACCGTTAACGCGCGACCAGATCCAACGTTTCGAAGATGCCGTTGCCGTCTTTCGCGATCACGGCTATCGCCCGACGCATTTGCATCTCGCAAATTCCGCGGGAATCTTTGGTCATCGCGAATCGTGGGGAAACCTCGTACGGCCGGGTGGTGTGCTCTATGGCTTATGGCGTGATGTTCTGCCGCTTTCAGCCACGCGTCCGGGACTGCTGCCGGTGATGTCGCTGCATTCGCGAATATGCCTGTTGAAGTGGGTGCCGCCAGGCGAGACGATCGGGTACGGTTGTACGTTCGAAGCATCGCGAAGAAGCTTGATCGCGACGCTGCCGGTCGGCTATCACGACGGTTACATGCGCGGCTTGTCAAATCGCGCGCACGTGATTGTGCGTGGGATGTATGCGCCGGTGGTTGGACGCGTGTCGATGGATCTCACGCTCATCGACGTGACTGACGTCGCGGGTGTGGACGTTGATGATCAGGTCACGTTGCTGGGACGCAACAGGGAGAGTGCGGAGTTAAAAATCACTGCTGAAGACCTGGCGCGGATCGCCGGCACGCTTTCGTATGAAGTCACCTGCGGCGTGTCCGAACGTGTGCCGCGTGTTTACGTCTAACGGTTTGTCGTAAGTAGATACAAAGAAGAAGCTCATTGACGCAGTCTCAATCGGTTTACTACTATTCGTTTCCCACAGTATCCGCAGTTCAAAAGGAGCTCCTCCGATGAAGTACAAGGTAAAGGCTGGCGATACGCTCTCAAAAATCGCCAAGCGTAACGGACTCAGCCTCGCCCAGTTGCTGAAGGCGAACGCACAGATAAAAAACCCAGACAAAATCCGAATCGGCCAGCTAATCAATCTGCCCGACACTTCGACCAAAACCACTCAGCCGTCCTCTTCAAACATTGTTCCCGCGGTTACGGCTGTTGCTGTCGGAGCCGCGGCCGGAGCACTCGGCGCAGCACTGGCCGAGGCTTTAGGTGCGCTCTCTTCGAAGTATGAAACTGGCGGCCGCGGACCCGGAACGGTTTCGACGGGCGCTGGAGATCGCGGCGGTGTTTCGTACGGTTCGTACCAGATGGCTTCGAAGCTCGGGGTGGCCACCCGTTTCGTCAAGCAGGCGAGTTTCCCATGGCTCGCCGACTTCCAGAACCTCGCCGCAGGCAGTCCCGAATTTACGGCTTGCTGGAAGCGGATCGCCCGCACTGACCCTGATGCATTTCAAAAATGCCAGCACGACTTCATCAAGAGGACGCATTACGATCTGCTGGTTGCAAAGATCCTGAACGAAGACGCGCTTGATGTGAACACTCGATCTCGTGCGCTGCAGGATGTCGTGTGGTCCACCGCTGTACAGCACGGCGGCGCAACATCAATGGTGCATAAAGCGCTGGCGAAGGTGACGATTCCTAAAACGGATCCGCGATTTGACGAGCAACTGATTCGCGCGATTTACGCCGAGCGAGGCCGGACGAAAAATGACGGTAGTCTCGTTTACTTTTCAAGGAACTCTCCGAATGTGCAAAAGGGTGTGGCGAACAGATTCAAGAGCGAGTTGCGGGACGCACTCGCGATGCTCGCGAAGGAAGTTTAATCAAGCTGCATGCCAGACGAAGCCGAGAAACTGACAGTCCAGGTCAACGATAAAGAGTCAGTAACAGCGCTTCTTTATCCGGCTGCCAAAAAGAACCGCGCGGAAGTTACAGTCGTGCTGGGCCATGGCGCAGGTGCGAGCCAGACGAGTGGTTTCATGCGGATGTTTGCGAAGGGCCTGGTTGACCGTGGGCTCGACGTGATGACCTTTAACTTTGTCTACATGGAACAGGGACGCTCGGTTCCGGATCAGAAACACAAGCTGGAAAGTTGTTTTCGTAAAGTTATCGAAGCGGCGCTCAAACACAAAAACCTGAAGCAGAATCGTGTAGTGATCGGTGGGAAGTCGATGGGCGGTCGCATCGCGTCACAGGTGATGGCGGGCGAGGACCGCGAAGCGTTAGCGCATAACGTCGCTGGCCTCGTGTTTCTCGGATACCCACTGCACCCGCCCGGCAATCCCGCAAAGCTTCGCGTCGAGCACCTCGAGCACATCAAGAAGCCGATGTTGTTTGTGCAGGGAACTCGCGACGCTCTTGGCAGCCCTGACGAGATCAAACCGCACATCAAGAACCTTCGCCCAGCCGCAAAGATTCACGAGATTGAAGGCGGTGATCACTCGTTCAAGGCTCCCAAGAAATTTGGTCTCACCCAGGATCAGATCTTCGAGACAGCCATGGACGAGATCGATCGCTGGGTAAGAACACTTTGAGCCACAGATTACGCGGATAGTAAATCGGATTTCCGTGTAATCTGTGGCCAGCTTTTTCATGGCATGATGAAGTTGTAGGTGATCACGCCTGACACTTTTACTGGCTGATCGCCTATGACTGTTGGAGAGAAGCGTGCCTGCGTGGCTGCTCTGACTGCTTCAGGCACTAGCAACGGATGGCCTGAGACAGCCTTCGCTGAAACCACTTTGCCAGTTTCGTCAATCAGTACCTGTACAGTCACCACACCTTGTAATCTGATCTGTTTTGCCATCTGGGGATAGTTAGGTCTCGGCAACGAGATCGCCTGGCTATTCAACACACGTGAGATCTTCAGCACCTTAACGGGCGTCGGTCTTGGCGCGGGTGGCGGTGGCGGCGGTGGATCGGCTATGACAACCGGATTGTTACCCGTGCCGGTGCGAACTCCGCCAGGGGCAAACGACGGCGCCGGCGGGTCTCGATCCACGTCTCCTATCACAGCACCTGGCGCCGCCGGCAGTACAGGTGAACGTTCCGTTCCGATGTGATCGGGAACGTTGTTTGGATTTGAAGGACTGTCGATCAGTGCAATGCGAATCGGGCGGGAAGTTTCGCTACCTGGGTTCGACGTCGGACGAGGTGTGCTCCGGACCGCCTCCGGCGGCCTCTCAGCAGCAGGCGGCGGCACGAAACTAAGAAGCTCGAGCTCGGTGGTCTGCGCGTCAAGGTGCGCATCGTAAGCGTAGATACTTGCCACACCACCGAGCACAAGTAACACTGCATACGTTGCGGTAATGAAGAGTAGAAACGACCCGCGGCGCTTGTATTCCTGCGCGTGCGAAGTGGATTCAATCAGGTTATTAAACATCGAGTTCCTCCGCTGGTTGCCGGTGCCACTCGGGTCGCAGGAGCTACTCGGCTGATTTAGACACCACCTCGCGCGGAGGGTTCCCGTTAAGCTTGAAACATATCGGCTCACGGCATAGGATTACTGCCGCTCTCCGAGTCCCACACTTACCAAGGAGGAGATTGCATGGCGACCCAAATGGCGGTTCAGGAGAACCTCAATCCGTTCGATATTGCGAAACAGCAGTTTCACCGCGCAGCCGATTACCTGGATCTCGACGCTTCCATGCGGCACGTTCTGGAGAATACGAAGCGGCAACTGATCGTCTCCATTCCGGTGAAGATGGATGGCGGCGACGTGCAGGTGTTTGAAGGTTATCGCGTGCAACACAACATCGCGCGTGGGCCGGCGAAAGGCGGCATTCGCTACCATCCAAACGTTACGCTCGATGAAGTCAAAGCACTTGCTTCGTGGATGACGTGGAAATGTGCGACTGTCAACATTCCTTATGGCGGCGGCAAGGGTGGAGTGATTTGCGATCCGAAGAGTCTTTCGCAAAACGAGCTGGAGCGACTGACGCGACGTTACGCCTTTGAGATCGCTCCGATCATTGGTCCAGACCGTGACATTCCCGCTCCTGATATGTACACCGACGAGCAAACAATGGCGTGGATCATGGATACGATCTCGATGGTGCGTGGCCATACTGAGCTCGGCGTCGTGACCGGCAAACCGATCTGTCTCGGCGGATCGCAGGGACGCGCTGAAGCCACTGCCCGCGGTTGCCTGTATGCGCTTCGCGAAGCTTGTCGCGTGAAAGGGATGAGCTTGAAGGGCGCACGCGTCGCGATTCACGGTTTCGGAAACGCGGGAGCGAACATCGCTCGACTGGTTGCGGAAGATGGCGCGCGCGTAGTCGCGGCATGCGACTCGAAGGCCGCAATTTATGCCAGTACGGGTATCGATGTGGCGGAAGCGTTGAAGCACAAAGCGGCGACCGGTTCGCTGGCGGGACTGCGTGGCGTGAAGGAGATCGGTTGTGACGAGATCATTAGCATCGATTGCGACATCCTGCTGCCGTCAGCGCTAGAGAACGCGATCACATCGAGCACCGTGGGCCAGGTCAAGGCGAAGATCATCGCGGAGCTGGCGAATGGCCCAACAACTCCTGCCGCGGATCGAGTGCTGGAAGATGAAGGCGTTTTTCTGGTGCCCGACATTCTCGCTAACGCGGGTGGCGTAACCGTGAGTTACTATGAATGGGTGCAGGATCAGTATTCGTTCTTCTGGTCGGAACGAAAAATCAACGAAACTCTCGAACAGACGATCCACACGGCTTTCAGTGCAGTGCACGAAATGGCTGATCGTTACAACACCGATATGAGAACAGGTGCTTACATTCTGGCAGTTGGAAGAGTGGCTGAAGCAACGAGCATGAGGGGGATATTTCCGTAAGCCATGGCTGAGAAAATCACAGTTTACGAAAAACCGACTTGAACGAAATGTCGCGAGCTGGACAAGCTGCTCCGTGAGAGCGGCATTCCGTACAGTAAGGTGAATTACTACATCGAGCCGTTGAGTCGCAACAAGCTGACCGAGCTGCTGCGTAAGATGAATCTCAAGCCGCGAGATCTGCTGCGGAAGAGTGAGGCCGTTTACAAGGAGCTCGGATTGGCTGAAGACAAGTTCAGCGATAGTGAGCTGATCGCGTTGATGATCAAACATCCGGATTTGATTCAGCGGCCAATCGTGGAGCGTGGGGATCGTGCGGTGCTGGGACGGCCGACTGAGAACGTGAGAGAGTTGCTGTAGTTTGAAAAAAGAAACAGTCTTCGTTTGTCAAAACTGCGGGCACACGACCGGGAAGTGGCTCGGCAAGTGTTCGGAATGCGGCGAGTGGAATTCACTCGTCGAAGAAAAATCAATCCCGGTACGCCGATCCGGCGGTCGCAGTGGATTTAAACTCCGCGACGTCTCGGCAGTCCCTTTCACGGAGATCGAATCACAGGACGACGTTCGGATCCCGTCAGGAGTTACTGAATTCGATCGCGTGTTGGGTGGCGGCATCGTGCCGGGCACGCTCGTCCTGATCGGTGGTGATCCCGGCATCGGCAAGAGCACGCTGCTGCTCCAGGTTGCGGATAAGCTCAGTGCCTCCGGATCGCTTGTGCTTTACATTTCCGGCGAAGAGTCGGAACGACAAATCAAGTTGCGCGGCGAGCGGCTCGCCGTCGAAGCAAAAAACGTCTTCATCCTTCCTGAGACAAATCTCGAAAACATAAGCAATGAGATCGAGCGACTAAAACCCGGCGCGATCATCGTCGACTCGATCCAGACCGTGTTTTCGAGCGCGATCGAGTCAGCGCCCGGATCTGTTTCGCAGGTGAGGGAAGTGGCGCACCAGTTTCTCCTGCTCGCGAAGAACCGTGGCATTCCGATCTTTCTGATTGGACACATTACGAAGGATGGCGCGATTGCTGGTCCAAAAATACTCGAGCACATTGTTGATACAGTGTTGTACTTCGAAGGCGAACGCCATCACAACCATCGCATCGTGCGTGCTGTGAAGAACCGTTTCGGCGCCGCGAATGAAGTCGGCGTGTTTGAGATGACAGGGACCGGATTGATGCCGGTGGCGAATCCGTCGCAGATGTTTTTGCAGGAGCGACCGCTGAACGTTGCGGGATCGATCGTCAGCGCTTGCATGGAAGGCACGCGGCCGTTGCTGGTCGAGATTCAAGCGCTTGTTTCGGGGACGAGGTATGGAACGGGTCGACGAATGACGCAGGGACTCGATCAGAATCGCGTGGCTCTGTTGATAGCGATGCTCGAGAAGCGTGCCAGTATTCAACTGACCGGCGACGATGTGTTCGTGAACATCGCGGGCGGATTGGAAGTCGATGAGCCGGCTGCGGATCTCGGTGTGGTTACTGCGATCGTGTCGAGTTTCAAGAACACCACAGTGGATCCACACACGGCTGTGTTTGGTGAGATCGGTTTGACGGGCGAGGTCCGTGGTGCGATGCAGGCTTCAGTACGCGCACGCGAGGCGCAGGCGTTAGGATTCAAGAAGATCGTGATGCCCGCATCGAATGTCGCTGGGCTCGAGCGATTGTTGGGCGTGCGTATTGTCGGCGTAAAATCCGTCGATGAGGCGTTAGAAGAGCTGTTCTAATCAGCTTCATCAGCGTTATAAAACTTCACCACGAGGTCGTCGCCGAGTGGCTTCGCATCCACCGCTTTAAACCCTTCCAGATAATCCTTCGGCATGAACGCATCCGCACCCTGAACCGTCAATGGCACTTCCGTGATGATCCACTTCTCGATGTGGGGCAGGAAAGCCTCGTAAATCTGCGCGCCTCCGATCACGAACAAGTCAGTCGTCAGCGACTTATTGAACGATAGCACCGACTCAATATCGCTTAACACAATCAACGACTCCTGCGGCTCGATGTTTGAATCACGACTGAGTACGATGTTGAGTCTGTTCTTGAGCGGCTTACCGATCGTGAGCCACGTCTTGCGACCCATCACCACTGCGTGCCCCGTAGTAGTTTCACGAAAAAACTTCATGTCCGCAGAGTAGTGCCACGGCAACTTCCCACGTTTGCCGATAGCGCCTTTACGATCGACTGCTGCGATGCCGATGATCATGGCTACACTATCTCACAACCGCGCACGCTCGAAAAAAGATTTTTATAGAGAAAGTTTTTTGCGGAGTAACGATCAAACTGCAACCGGCGCGGCGATCTTGCCGTGTGATTTGTAACCGATCAGCTCGAGGTGTTCGTACTTCGCTGCCAACAAGCCTTCGAGTCCGCGCAGTTTGTTTTCCGGATCGTTGATCTTAAGTTCGGGCAAAGGCAGCGGCTCGCGCGCGAGTAGTTGTTGCACTTGTTCGAGGTGGTTTTTGTAGATGTGGTAATCACCTAGCGTGTAGATAAAGTCGCCGGGCTGGAGCGCGGTGACGTGTGCGATCAAATGAGTCAGTAGCGCGTACGAGCTGATGTTGAAAGGCACGCCGAGAAACGCGTCAGCGGAACGTTGATAGAGCTGGCAGTGCAGAGTGCGATTGTTCTCGACCTTGAATTGGAAGAGTGTGTGACATGGCGGCAAGTCGACGTTATCAGCCTGTCGCGGATCCCAACCGGTGACGATCAATCGACGTGAATCAGGATTGGTTTGCATCTGCGTTAGAAGCTTCGCGATCTGATCCACACCGTTTCGCTCGGGATAGTCTCCTCCAAACGAACGCCAAAGATAGCCGTAGACTGGTCCAAGGTCGCCGGCTGGTCGTCCGAACTTCGCCGTATGTTCCTCGTCGGCCCATTCGGCCCAGATGTCGACGCCGCGCGCGCGCAGATTTGACTCGCTCGTATCACCCGACAGGAACCAGAACAACTCCTCCGCCACCCAGCGAAACGGGACACGCTTTGTCGTTACGATCGGAAAGCCTTCACGCAGATTGAAACGCGTGTGAAAGCCGAAGTGCGAGATCGTGCCGACGCCCGTTCGATCGCGATGCTCGGTCCCGTTATCCAGTATCGATCGCAGAAGATCGTGGTATTGTTTCATGGCAGGATGATGTCTAGTCGGGTCTAAATATACATGAAACGATATCGAATCTGCTTACTGGGATTTGGAAACGTGGGGCGGGCGCTCGCGCGGTTGTTGATGTCGAAGTCCGCGGAGCTTCGTGAGCGGTACGGCATCGAGTGGGAGATCACGGGCGTGGCGACGCGCCGGATGGGTTGGCGCGCGAGTGCGGATGCGATCGACATCACGAAGCTGTTAGCGGGTACAGACAATCTTCGAACGGAACTCGGGATTAGCGAGTGGTTAGCGGTCGCGAAACCTGATGTGGTGTTTGAAACGACGTCGCTAAATCCGGAAACGGGCCAACCAGCGATCGACTATCTTCGACGATCGCTGCAAGCCGGCGCGGATACTATCACCGCCAACAAGGCGCCCATCGTCTATGCCTTTGACGAGTTGAACGAGCTCGCCATCGCGCAAGGAAAACATTTTATGTTTGAAGCGACCGTGCTCGACAGCGCCCCGGTCTTCTCACTATTTCGCGAGACGCTGCCGGCGGTGAAGGTGCGCGCGTTTAGCGGCGCTTTCAATTCAACTACAAACGTGATTCTCGAAACGATGGAAGACGGCAGGAGTTTCGAAGAGGGAGTCAAGACAGCACAGGAGCTGGGCGTTGCTGAAACCGATCCGAGTCATGACGTGGATGGTTGGGACTCGATCATGAAGGTTTGTGCGATTGCGAGAGTAATCCTGCGCGTGCCTTTGCGGCCGTCAGATGTGAGACGTGAAGGAATACGCGGATTGGATCCGGCAACCTTGCGGGAAGCGCGAGCCGAAGGCCGCCCCTACAAGTTGCTCTCACGCGCGACTGTCAACGCTGATGGATCCGTCACGGCTTCCGTCAGGCCCGAACAGATTGCCGCAACCGAACCGCTTGCCGTGCGCGGCACCTCGCTCGCGGTTCACTTTGAACTCGATACGATTCCCGGATTGACGATCGTGTCACACCGGCCGAATCTACAGAGCACTGCTTACGGGCTGCTTGCTGATTTCGTGAACGCGGATCGAAGCGGAAGATAAATCAGGATTTTACAGTTGCGATACGGTTGTTATTAAGCGGTCGATCTCTTCGTCAGTGGTGTAGATGGCGCAACCGGCGCGTATCAAGCCTTCCTGCCCGAGGCCCAAACGTTGGACCACCGTGTAAGCATAAAAATCTCCATGCGACAGGAAGAGTCCTTTCTCGGCGAGACGACGAGCGGCGTCTCTCGAGCTACAGCCCTCGATCGTGAAAGCCAAAGTCGGTGTGCGCGCTGAATCAGGCGGTGGGCCATACAGCGTCACGCGCGGGATTGTGCTCAACGCATTCCACAGCCGGTTGAATAAAGCAGCATTGCGCCGGTGCGTTTCGCGAAACATGCTGCGCAGACTTTCTCTTAAGTTCACGCTGTCACCGAGGGATGCGAGATATTCGACGGCCGCGGCTGCGCCGACCATTCCTTCATGGTTCTGCGTGCCTGTCTCAGCGTTCTCGGGCGCGTAATCCGGCGCGGGTACGAGTTTCGGAAAGTCGATCTGCTCGAGTAACGTCTGCTTTGCGAAGAGCACGCCTATGTGTGGTCCATAAAACTTGTAGGCGGACATTCCCAGGAAGTCACAATCGAGTTCCTTCACATCGATCAATGCGTGCGGCGCAGAGTGCACCGCGTCGACAAACACGAGTGCCCCCACGTCGTGGGCGGCGGCGATCGCGCTCGCGAGATCGTTGATCGTTCCGAGGGCGTTTGAGGCGGCGCCGATCGCGAGCAATTTTGTCCTCGGACCGATGTAACGTTCAAGATCGTCGCGGTTAAGCTGACCTGTGGCTGTGTCCATCCGCACTGTTCGAATCGTTAAGCCACGCTCGATCTCGAGGCGACGCCACGGATCGATGTTGGCGTGGTGGTCCAGCTCGGTTACGACAATCTCGTCGCCGGGCTTGTAGTTCAAGCTGAGCGCGCGCGACAGATGCATCGTGAGCGTCGTCATGTTTGCGCCGAAGGCGATCTCGGTGGGCGAAGCGTTCAGAAATTCTGCGAAGACCTCGCGTGCGTGCTCGAGCGCGGCGTCTGTTTCTGCACTTGTGGGATAAGCCCAGTGTGTATTTGCGTTGTGATGGTAAAGGTAGTCGTTCATTTTCTCGACGACGTAGCGCGGTACCTGAGTGCCGCCGGGTCCGTCGAAATACGCGACCGGATAGCCGTTATGGACGCGTTCGAGAGCGGGGAAGTGGTTTCTGATTTCGGTAACGGGAGCGACCGCTGTTTGGGGTCTTCGGGATGTTGTCGACATTGGCGCCAATGATAACAAGAATCCCGAACTAGGCCGAAGCGGTTGATGGCGCAAGGTTCAGCGCGGACTCTTAAATGTTTTGTTTTTTCGCGGTGCGCGTTAGAATGAATCCGGTGTTGGCGAGCTCACCCTGCAAACCGGCTCATTCGCTAAACTAGCAGCGTTCCGAGGCAGCTTTCGAGCGCAAAACGCCTCACCTCCGTCTTCGACTTACTGTTCACGCGACTCACAAATGAGCGACCGTAGAAGCGAAAAGCGTTGGGATGTTTGCCTGGACGCCGTCTGGGATGGCAAAAGCGGAAATCACCTTGCCCGCGTCACAGACTTATCTGAAGGTGGCTGTTACGTCGATACTTTGGGCGAAGCCCAGGTCGGCGAAGCGGTCGTCTTTAAACTGCAACTACCTAACGGTGAGTGGCTCGAGCTTACTGGCGAGGTAGCACATCAAACACCCCCACTCGGCTTTGGATTGAGATTCGTTAACCTCACAGACGAGCAACAGGAAAGACTTCAATCGTTACTCGATCATTTGCAGCCTCCTCAAAACCCCGCCTCCGCCATCCTTAGTTATTAAATCTTAATCAAGGCGCGGAAATGTTTCGCCACAAGATGCACAAAAATCACTAAAAATCTCTGCTGCCCGCATTTGAGTCGCGGCGCTTATCAGCTTATATCCTCGGCAAAGCGAGTCGGTGTTCGTCTGCAATTTGGTCCTTGTGTTTTTTGTGCCTTTTTGTGGCTACTTTCGCTTCCAGCGAACGCCGTCTTTGGTGTCTTCGAGGATGATGCCGCGGCTGGCGAGCTCGTCGCGGATTTCGTCGGCGCGGCCGAAGTCGCGTCGTCGTCGTGCTTCCTGTCGCTCGTCGATCAACGACTGGACCTCACTATCGAGCATCTCGCGCTGTTGCTTGCCGAAGATATTCAACACTGTGTCAAATCGATCGATAAGCGAGAGCAGCTCGTGCTGGTTTTCCGCTTTGACATGTTTGCGCGCAAGCGCCGTGTTTACTTCGCGTGTGAGATTGTGAATCGCGGCGAGCGCGATCGACGTGTTGAAATCGTCGTCCATGCCCGCTTCAAACTCCTGCAACGCCCGCGCGGCGGCTTCCGATAACTTCTCGTTTCTGCCGGGCTCAGTCTTCGCCTCGCCCAAGCGCGCGTGAAAGTCGCGCAGACTCGCAACAGTCCTTTCGGCTCCAGCGAGTGCATCGAAAGTGAAGTTGAGCTGTTTGTTGTGAGGCACACTCAGCAGAAAGTACCGAATCGCGGTGGGCGAAAAACCCTTCGCAGTGATATCTCGAAACGTGAAGTAGTTGCCCTTTGACTTCGACATCGTTTCGCCGTCGACTTTCAGATGCTCGAAGTGGATCCAGTAACGGACAAACTCTTTTCCCGTCGCGCCTTCACTCTGCGCGATCTCGTTTTCGTGATGCGGGAAGACGAGATCAATTCCGCCGGCGTGAATGTCGAACGTCTCACCGAGATACTTCATCGACATTGCCGAGCATTCGATATGCCAGCCCGGACGCCCGCGACCGATTGACGTGTCCCACGCGGGTTCAGTTTCGCTCGACGGCTCTTTCCAGAGCGCAAAGTCACGCGCGTCTTCCTTTTCGTATTTGTCAGTGTCGATTCGTTCACTGCCACCTGCGATGTTTCCCGCGAAATTGATCTTGGAGAGCTTGCCGTAATGCGGAAACGAAGCGATGCGGTAGTAGATCGAATCCTCCGAACGATAGGCGTGATCCGACGCCAGCAGTTTCTCGATCAGGGTGACCATCTCGGGAATGTGACGCGTCGCGCGTGGAACTATGTCGGGACGTTCGCAGCCGAGCGCGTCGAAGTCTTCCCAAAGCGCGTCGATGTACTTCGCGGTGTAGTCGTCGATTGTCAGGCCGGCCTTTTGCGACTCGGCAATGATGCGGTCTTCGACGTCCGTGATATTCATCACGTGAGTGACTTTGTAGCCTTTGAACGTCAGGTATCGCCGCACGATATCGGCGGCGACAGTGCTGCGAAAGTTTCCGATGTGGCCGTAATTCCAGACGGTGGGACCGCAGTAGTAAAACCCGACTTCACCTTCGCGCAGCGGGCGAAATTCTTCGACACGTCCTGAGAGAGTATTTCGAAACTTGAGCATGGGATGATGAGGATAAGGTAGTTTATCGCGGATTGCCAAATCCGTCTTATCTGTGGCTCAAAAGTGTTTCCAGCCTCCGGGTCTGAGATCCCAAACGCGCGTGCCTTCTGAAATTTTGACGCCATAGCTCGCACTGGTGATTTGGCCGATGCGCTTGATGTCCACTCCATCAACTCGCCGCGGCAGTTGCGCAACGTGCTCCGGCTTGACCGTAAACAGCAACTCAAAGTCTTCACCACCGTGCAGTGCGAGCTGAAGCGGATCGAGCGCGCGACGGCCGCACATTTCCACGACGCGTTCATCAATGGGCAACAGCGACGCGTCGATCAACGCACCCACATTGCTGGCAGTACACAGGTGATTGATATCGGAAGATAAACCATCGCTGAGATCGATCATCGTCGTGGCGAGTCGCTCGTCGCCCAATACAATGCCCCAGCCGACGCGTGGCTCAGGTCGAAGCTGCCGCAGCAGGACGTGATCGAGCTTCTGCGAATCTTCATCGCCGAGATTCTGTTCGGCCAGATGTGCGCCACGTTCGATCAATCGCAAGCCCGCAGCGGCGGCGCCGAGTGAACCGGTCACGTAAATATGGTCGCCCGCAGTCGCGCCCGCTCGCTTCACCGCCTGTCCGGCGGCACACTCGCCGACCACGATGGAATCGATCACGATGCGCTCATTCGTGCGCGAAGTGTCGCCGCCAATCAGTTGCACGCCGTAGCGGTTCGCGAGGTCCATCCAACCGTCGTACAGCCGCTCAACGAAATCTGTTTGCCAAACATCTTCAGGCACGCCGATCGAGACCAGCGCCCACAACGGTCTCGCTCCCATCGCGGCAATGTCAGACAGTGAAACTGCGAGCGCCTTATGGCCCAACAGGTATGGTGGAGTGGTGGTGCGACGAAAGTCGACGTCTTCAACCAGCAGGTCAACCGTGATGACTGTTTCTTTGCCGGAGCTACTGCGAAAGACGGCAGCGTCGTCGCCAATGCCTTCAACGACAGATTGATTTGCGGATGCGACTCGCCGGCGGAGGGTGTTGATGAAGTCGAATTCGCTTCTCATCCTTAAAGGTTACGACGAAGCGAATCGAGCCCTGCTTCTATGGTTTCGATCGAAGTGGAAAAAGAGAAGCGCAGATGACTTTCGCCTTCCGCGCCAAAGACGATTCCGGGAACAGTCGCGACCTGCGCGCGGTTGAGCAGCACATCAGCAGCTTCGCGACTATCTTTGTTAATGCGACTCACCTCGGGAAATGCATAGAACGCACCTGCGGGAGGAGCGCAGTGCAACCCGATCTGATTCAATCCTGTTAACAACAGATCACGACGGCGTTGATATTGGTCCCTGATCTGGGCGAGAACAGAAGTATCGATCTGCAAAGCAGCGACTCCGGCCCATTGCGTCGGTGTTGAAACACCATTCGACGAATAGAGTGTTGCTTTTCTGAGTCCCGTCATCCACGGCTCAGTTGCGACCGCATAACCGAGCCGCCATCCCGTCATCGCATAACTTTTCGAAAAAGTGAAACAACTGATCGTGCGCTCAAACATTCCGTCGAGCGAAGCAATCGAGCAGTGCTCACCGTCGTAGACCAGATCTTCGTAAGCTTCGTCCGCGACTACGACGAGTTCGCGTTCCTGTACGAACTCTGCAACTGCTTTCGCCTCTTGCGGTGTGAAGACTACGCCACTCGGATTCTGTGGAGTGTTGTAATAGATCGCGCGGGTTCTTTCGGTTGTGTAGCGGGCGAGAGTTTGTTGAAAACCAAACTCGCGCGCTTCACTCGTCGGCACTAAAACGCTGCGGCCCTGGCAATGCGCCACGAGATCTTTGATCGGCGTCCAGTAGGGCGAGAAGAGAAGCACTTCGTCGCCGGGATTCACGATCGACTGAAACGCGCCGAACAAAGCTTGCATTCCGCCATTAACGACAATCACGTCTTTCGACTCTGCCTGAATTCGGTTTCGCGTGCGCAGCTTTTCAGCGATCGCGTCGCGCAGCTCTGGAATTCCTGACGAAGGTGCGTAGCGAGTTTGGTCTTCATCGAGCGCGCGCTTCATTGCCTCTTTGACTGACGCGGGCGTCGGCATAAAAGGCTCGCCACCTTCGAACTGGTGGACAGTTGCGCCTTCGCTGCGCAACTCCATGATGCGGTTGCGAAGTTTGACGATATCTGAAAAACCGACCTGCTCGAGGCGCGTGGCAAGACGCAGAACCGTTGGCGAGGTTGTCACTGTTTAGGCTCGTTTCCTTCCGGGCTTTTTGCGTGGGAAGGCGGGATTATAGCAGTTAATCGACGGATTCGAGAATCAGCGTGTTACACAGACCAACCCTCAACTGATACCTTTAAGAAAAAGTTTTAAGTCAGGTGCGCTAAGTGTAAGTGTTGACACGCGAAATCGGCGCGGGTAACATGGTCGGCGTCGCACGAACGTTGGCGAACTCGCCAAAAGCATTCCCGAAAAATTTTGCACCCTGATTCATGAGTCGCCCCGCTGTAGCCATTCCCGAAAAGTTGTTTTTCAAGATCGGCGAAGTCTGTGAGCTCGCGGGTGTGCAGGCGCACGTGTTGCGCTACTGGGAATCGGAATTCCCGATGCTGGCGCCGCAAAAGAATCGCGCGGGACAGCGCGTGTATCGCAAACGCGACGTGGAAATGGCGCTGCGGATCAAAGAGCTACTTTACGAGGACCAGTACACGATCGCGGGCGCGAAGAAACGTTTGACAAACGAACTTCGTGGTGGTGGAAAACTGAAAGTCGTCGGTGCTGATGAAGACGGTCAGGCCGAAAGCACAGCGGTTGACTCGAACGGCGAATTGTTTCAACCGGAAACACCTAACTACACGCGCGCTGTTGTTTCACGCACTGCGGAAGAACGACAAGGTTTGAAACAACTTGCTTCCGAGCTGCGCGAGTTGTTGTCGTTGCTGGAGCAGGAGACGAGTCGCAAGCCGTGAATGATTCACGATTTGACTTTTGTTCTTTGGCAGGATAGTAAGTCAGGGAGACGGGACGTGGCGCAGCCTGGTAGCGCGCACGCTTGGGGTGCGTGAGGTCGCGAGTTCGAATCTCGCCGTCCCGACCATTTATTAAAAATTGCGGCTGCCGATTGGCAGCCGTTCTTGTTTGTAGCGCCATGATCTTCGTTGCGGAAACAGAGGAGCGTTCGCTGTACGCCTTTCCGAGCGAGGCTGACGCAATCGCGAATTGCGACGGGCTTGATGTCGAGGCGGCTGTTTGGCTGTTCTGGGATGATTCAGGCGAGCCTCTTGAACCTCGTTTCTCCGTGCCAAACAAGCGGGGCTTATTCACATCTGTCAATGGTGTCTACACACTTGTGCCCGCTCTGGCCGATCACCATGCTCCACTAGTAGAGGCGCTGGAGGAAATCGTCAATTATGAAAGTGCGCCGCCCTTCGATTCTGAAACTGGTGTACGCGATTACCTCGTGTCTCGGTCCAATGAACGCGATCGTGGATTTACACGATGACGATTTCCGAAGTGAGCGTTTTGTGAACGGGACACTTGTGCGCGATCTCCTCTAATCGTGCGCGCTGATCTTCGGAAAGTGGTCCGGTGAAAGTCACCGTACGCTCGATGCGATGAATGTAGCCCTCCTTGTTTTGCACACACTCCTCGCAGTCTTTTGAATGAAGACGGTTTTGTTGTAAACGAACCGTGACGCCTTCGAGCGGCCACTGCTTTCGACGCGCGTACATTGTCACCGTCATCGAAATACAAGTGCCGAGTGCTGCAAGTAACAGCGTATACGGATCTGGACCAGCATCTTCACCGCCAGCGTCGACTGGCTCGTCAGTAATGAATGAGTGTCCGTCACCGTAGCGCACCTCATTGCGCAAATTTGTTAGAGAAGTAACAACAACCTCGTTCATTTTTTGCCTCCTGTTAAGAGTAGCCACAAAAGCACAAAGAGCACAAAAGGCTCAATTAAATCTCTTGTGTTTTTTGTGCCTCTTTGTGGCTAATTGTAGCTCTGCTACACTCGCCGCGTTCCAAAAGCTCAAAATTGTCTGAGGCGGTTGCATGAAGATTCATGAGTACCAGGGAAAAGAACTGTTAAAAAGATTCGGTGTGCCGGTGCCGCGCGGGATCGTGGCGCGCTCGCCTGAAGAGGCTTATCACGCGGCAAAAGAGCTCGGCGGCGATCTCGTCGTAGTGAAGGCACAAATTCATGCCGGCGGCCGCGGCAAAGGCGGCGGCGTGAAACTCGCCCGCAGTGCCGATGAAGCACAGGAAATCGCGCGCCAAATGCTCGGCATGAAACTCGTCACCCACCAAACTGGTCCGGAAGGCCGCGAAGTGCGCGTGTTGTTGATCGAGGAAGGCTTGCCGATCGACAAAGAGTTTTATCTCGGAATCGTCCTCGATCGCGCATCAGGCCGACAGGTCTTCATGGCTTCATCAGCAGGCGGAATGGACATCGAGGAAGTGGCAGCGAAGACACCGGAAAAGATCCTGAGAGAGACGATTGATCCAGCCGTCGGCTTTCAATCATTTCAAGCACGCAAGCTCGCGTTCGGCCTGGGCCTGCCGGGGGCACTCGTGGGCCAGGCCGTGAAGTTTATGCAGTCGCTCTATTCTGCGTACGAGCAGATGGACGCGTCACTCGCCGAGATCAACCCGTTTCTGTTGACGAAAGACAATCGCTTGATCGCGCTCGACGCAAAGATCAACTTCGACGACAACGCGCTCTTTCGTCACAAAGACTTTCTCGACCTGCGCGACCTACACGAAGAAGAGCCACTCGAGATCGAAGCGTCGAAGTTTGATCTCAACTACATCAAGCTCGACGGCAACATCGCGTGCATGGTGAACGGCGCCGGCCTCGCAATGGCAACCATGGACATCATCAAACTCGCGGGCGGCGAACCGGCAAACTTTCTCGACGTCGGCGGTGGCGCATCGCAGGAACGCGTAGAGGCAGCGTTCAGGATCCTCCTGGCGGATGAAAACGTGCAGGCTGTTTTGATCAATATCTTCGGCGGCATTGTGCGTTGCGACATGGTGGCGCGCGGAGTCGTCGAAGCGGCGCGAAACCTCGGAATCAAAGTTCCGGTCGTCGTGCGTCTCGAAGGGACCAATGTTGAAGAAGGCCAGCGTGTTATTCGCGAGTCAGGTTTGAACTTCACGGTTGCTGACGGAATGAAAGATGCGGCCGAGAAGGTGGTCGGCTTAGCAGCATAGCTAACGAACACGCGGAAGGAGTTGATGAATTGGCGAGCATTGAATTTTGGGGTGGCGTCGGCACTGTTACCGGTTCGAAGTACCTTGTCGCAACCGACAAAGCGCGAGTCCTCGTCGATTGTGGACTGTTCCAGGGCCTCAAAGAGCTGCGTGAACGTAACTGGCAGGATCCGCCGTTTGATCCGAAAGCACTCAACGCGGTCCTGATCACGCATGCGCACATCGACCACACCGGTTATCTGCCACGGCTGGTCAAGCAGGGTTTTCGTGGTCCAGTTTACTGCTCGCGCGGTACTGCCGATTTACTGAAAATTATGTTGCCCGATTCGGGCAGGCTGCAGGAAGAAGAAGCCGACTATCGCAATCGTCACAAGCTCACGACGCACGATCCCGCCTTGCCGCTTTACACTGAACAAGATGCCTACGATGCGCTGGATTTGCTGAAGCCTTTGCCGAACACGGGTGAAACGTTTGAAGTGGCGCGGGGAATACGGGCGAGCTTCAGAGTTGCGGGCCACATTCTTGGATCGAGCCTCGTGTTGCTCGAATTGGACGAGGCGGGCGAAGGACGTCGCGTGCTCTTCTCCGGCGACCTGGGCCACTACGATCAACCAATCATTCGCGATCCAGTAGCTCCGCCTGCATGCGACTACCTGCTCGTCGAATCAACCTACGGTGATCGTCTGCACGATCCGGAAGATCCAAAAATCGCGCTCGCGCGCATCATCAACGATGCCGTACAACGTAAAGCCCCTGTGCTCATTCCGGCATTCGCAGTTGGCCGAACGCAGGAGATCGTTTATCTGATTCGAGAGCTGGAAGACGAAAAAACTATTCCGGTGTTACCAGTCACGGTAGATTCGCCGATGGCGGCCGCGGCAACTACGGCATACACGAACCGCAGGGAAGAGCACGACGAGGAGTACGCGAGTATTCTCGCAAAGCAGAGACATCCGTTGCGAACGCGCTCGATGAACACGGCATCGTCGCGCGAGGAGTCGAAAAAGCTCAACGATGCGAAAGGCGCGCGTGTGATCATCAGTGCGTCAGGCATGATGACGGGCGGCCGTGTCTTGCATCACGCGCTTCGGATGGTGCCCGATCCGGACGCGACTATCGTGTTCGTGGGTTTTCAAGCGGCAGGCACGACTGGTCGACGCATACTCGACGGCGAGCGGGAAGTGAAAATCCTCAAACAATGGGTTCCCGTTAGATGCCGCACGGCAAAGATTGGCGGCTTCTCGGCGCATGCGGATTGGGGCGAAGTGTTGCGCTGGCTTGAGGGCATGGAAGGCGGCGTTCCAAGTAAAACGTTTCTGACGCACGGCGAACCTGAAGCCGCGAACGCGATGGCCGGTCACATCAAAGAGAAGTTTGGGTGGAACGTGCACGTGCCGCAGTATGGTGAACGCGTAGAGCTAGTGTAAGCTTTGTGCTTTTTGTGCCCTTGTGGCTTTAAATTAATTTCGAGGAGCATTCGTCATTGAGCGTCCTGGTCGATAAATCTACACGCCTTGTGGTGCAAGGTCTTACCGGAAAAGAGGGAACCTTCCATGCCAAACAGATGGTTGAGTATGGAACGAACGTCGTCGCTGGCGTTACGCCCGGAAAAGGCGGCACGACGCACGAGAACATTCCGGTTTTCAATACAGTTGCGGATGCGGTGAAAGAAGCCGGTGCGAATGCTTCCGTGATTTATGTCCCACCTTCATTCGCAGCTGACGCCGTGATGGAAGCGACTGACGCGGGAATCCCCGTGATCGTCTGCATCACTGAAGGCATTCCGACGCTCGACATGGTGAAGGTGAAAGAATATTTGCGGGACAAGCCGAGTCGTCTGATTGGACCAAACTGTCCGGGCATCATCTCTCCGGGCAAATGCAAGATCGGAATCATGCCCGGACACATTCATCGCGAGGGAAACATCGGCGTCGTCTCGCGTTCGGGCACGCTGACCTACGAGGCGGTTGGACAACTGACGGCACTCGGTCTGGGCCAGTCGTCCGCCATCGGCATCGGCGGCGATCCCATTGTGGGAACGACGCACGTCGATGCCCTGCGGCTGTTTCAGGAAGACGACGACACGATCGGGATCGTGATGATCGGCGAGATCGGCGGCACTGCTGAGGAAGAAGCAGCCGACTTTGCGAAGGAAAATGTGACCAAGCCGATCGTCGCTTTTATTGCAGGCCAGACGGCGCCGCCGGGACGGCGCATGGGACATGCGGGCGCGATCATCGCGGGAGGAAAGGGAACAGCCGCGGAGAAGATGAAAGCGCTCGCTGAAGCGGGAATTCATGTTGTTAAATCGCCGGCGGAGATCGGCAAAGCGATGAAGGAAGCACTCTAGCCACACACACGAAGAGAACATGTCTAACTTAACCTTTGGAATAATCAAACCTGACGCGGTGCGCGCAGGGCACACCGGATCGATCATTCAGAAAATTCTTAACAACGGTTTCAGCATTCGTGGATTGAAGTTGATCCACATGAGCAGAAAACAAGCAGAAGGCTTTTACGCCGTGCATAGCGAGCGGCCGTTTTTCGCGGGCTTGACGGAATTTATGTCGAGCGGAGCATGCGTTGTCATGGCACTCGAAAAAGAGAGCGCCGTCAAAGCGTGGCGCGATCTGATGGGCGCGACCGATCCTGCAAAAGCCGACGCCGGCACACTGCGAAAAGAGTTCGGCGGTTCGGTCGGTGAGAATGCCGTGCACGGCTCTGACTCAGACGAAAACGCAGCCATTGAAATCTCATACTTCTTCAGTCGTTTGGAACTCGTTTGAGTGGTAAATGAAGTATTGTCCGCAATGCAACAGACGGTTTGACGAACCGTGGCTGAGCTTTTGTTCAGACGACGGCACGCCGCTCATTCAGGAATTGACGCCGCCCGCGGATCCCAACTGGGATCCGCGAATTCGCGAACCCAAAGTCAAAACGCAGGACGAGCAGGAAACTCAATGGTTACCGCGCGAGCCGCCGGTTCCAGGTGGCTGGATCGCACCCGACGAGCGACCGCCGATGAGTCCCGGCCCGTGGCAACCTCCGGCGCCACCGTCGCCATACATCGGCAAAACGCAGAAGAATCAGAGTCTCGCGCTGGCATCGATGATTACGGCTATCGCCGGTTTTCTCCTCGCGGGCTGTTTCGGTCCGATTCCTGCCTTCATTGCGATCGTGCTCGGCCTCATTGCCCTCTCCCAAATCAAAAAGTCGCCCGAGAAGTACAGCGGAAAGCCGTTTGCTACGGCAGGCGTCATCATCGGCGGGATCATCGTTGTGTTCTACGCCATATTCTTCCTCTGGATGCTTCTGGCGGGCATCTTTGGGTAATTTGGTTCGGGGTGGTTTAGAATTCATCTGAGATGAAGCGCTGTTCCACCTGCAACCGGACGTATACCGATCCCAATCTCAAATTCTGTATTGACGACGGCACACCGCTGGCCGAGGTCGAGACGGATGACGATACGACTGTCGTAAGACCACGCGGCGAAGACGACGAGTTGAATGCTATTCCTTATCGCCCGCCCAGTTCGTACGTTCCTCCCGGCACCGGACAAGTTAATAAACCGCGGCGTGTTTGGCCGTGGATTGTCGGCATTGCCGGCGCGTTTCTTCTCGGAATCATCGCGATCTCGATCGCGGCGACGATACTCGTACCGCGGTTGCTGCGTACAAGGCAAAACGAACGCGTGACTGTAAACACCAACCAGCGGGGAAACTCCAACACTGCCGCGAATCGCAACACGAACACAGCAGAGTCGAGTAATACCAATAGTAATGTTACGGAGTCCGTTGATGCGCCGCCACCGGGCGATCGCGCGCAGGTACTGGAGCAGTTGAAGCAGCTCGAGAACGAGTGGACAGTTGCGAACCTCAACGGCGACAAGAAAAAACTCGATCGAATCCTTGCGGATGATTATGTCGGCCAGGCCAATGAGGAAGGCAGACTGCAGAGCAAAGCCGAGTACATCCGAGAGATCGAACGAGATACTCAAGTCGAGAAGTGGGAGTTTAGCGATCTGTCATTGACGTTGGCGGGAGATCGCGCGACGTTATCGGGAATCATCACTTACTTTCTCAGGGATAGAACACTGAGTTTTGATTTCAAGGACAAGTTCGTCTGGCGCGACGGCAGGTGGCAGGCGACCGGAGCAGAATTAAAGCAAAGAGGAAATCCAGGTACGAGTCTTTAACAGCTAACTACGAAAGCATCTATGTCAATCATTACGGACGTAATCGAATCAACTAAAGCAATCATCCAGGGAATGGGAGTGACGCTCTCGTATATTCCCAAACGTAAGTGGACGGTCCAATATCCCGACGAGCCCGTGACCGTGCAACCGCGCTATCGCGGTCAGCACCTGCTGCACGTTGACGAGCTCGGACGCGAGAAGTGTGTCGCCTGTTATCTCTGTGCGGCTGCGTGTCCTTCAGAATGTATCTACATCGTTGCCGCCGATGATCCGCGACCACCCAACGAGCGTATCGGTGTAGACGAGCGTTATGCCACCGTCTACAACATCGATTACGGGCGTTGCATCTTCTGCGGCTACTGTGTCGAGGCGTGTCCGAAGGATGCGATCACACACGGCTACAACTTCGAGCTGTCTGTTTACAGTCGCGCCGATCTGCTCAAGACCAAAGACGATCTGCTGATCACAAAACAGTTACAGTCGAAAAACTACCGCGTGGCCCAGTCGCACGAAGATGTGGATTCGGAGTACAAGGAAGTCTAATCTGTGGAATCGAATGTCTTAGATGCCACTGCGCGAGTATCACAAACGTTGGGAGTTTGATCTCAAATCGAGCCCCGAGAGACTGTGGCCTTTCATTGCTGACACGAACCGGTTCAATCGCGACACTGGCGTGCCGCAGATTGAGGTAGGTCCCGCCGACAAACAACTTCGCAACGCGCGCCGCAAATTACGACTTGCCTTCTACGGCTTGCCTGTCGAGTGGGAAGAACAACCGTTCGAATGGGTGAAGCCGTTTCGTTTCGGCGTCGAACGTGTTTACAGCAAAGGTCCGCTATCGCGTCTGCGAATGCGCGCGGAGTTAACACCAAATTCCGATGGCGGCACACATCTGACTTACGAGGTGTGGTCGACACCGCGAAACATTCCCGGAGCCGTTGCCATTCCGGTGCAGTTGAACCTCGTCCTCGCGCGCCGGTTTCGCGACTCGATTCAAAAATACGACGCGGCCGCAGCTCAAGGCGCCGCAAGTCAAACGCCGGAGCCCAGCACGTCACAGTCTCTGTTTGACCTGCAACGTCTCACAACGCTCAGGCAAAAACTGATCGCTGATCTGGAAACGACTGAGTCGCCGCAACAGAAGATCGCGGTGGCCGAGCGTTTAGTCGACTTCCTCGAACACGGCGACGATTTCGGAGTCGCGCGAATCCGGGCATACAAGCTCGCAGACGATTGGCACGAGCCGCGGCGTCTCGTGCTCGAAGTTTGCCTGCGCGCCACGCGCGCCGGATTGCTCGACTTTCAATGGGACCTGTTGTGTCCGCTTTGTCGTGGTCCACAGGAGAGCGGGCTCTCGTTGAAAGACATCAAGACTGACGTTCACTGTGAGACGTGCAAGATCGACTTTACAGTCAACTTTGATCGCTATGTCGAGCTGACGTTTCGTCCCAATCCCGCGGTGCGACGTGTGAACGTGACGTCATATTGCGTCGGTAGTCCGCACTGGACGCCGCATGTAGTGGCGCAGCAACTATTGCCGGCGGGGGAGAAACGTGAGCTGCTGTTGCCGCTCGAATCGGGAAGCTACCGACTCCGCGCGCTCGAGCTGCCTGGATCGCAGGAGGTCACCGTGTCTGCCGAAGGCGAGGCTTCGGCCCATGTGACGCTTTCGAATAATGGTTGGCGTCAGGAGCCGTTGCACGTGAACGAGCAGTTTTCGCTCACGTTAGAGAATGAGACTGCCGCGGAACAACTCACGATTCTCGAGCGACTCGAATGGAGCGACCAGGCAACGACTGCTGCTGAAGTAACGGCGTTACAAATGTTCCGCGATCTTTTTTCGAGCGAAGCCCTCCGTCCGGGCGAACAGATTTCGGTCGGAACGTTGACCGTGCTCTTCACCGACCTTCGTAATTCAACACAACTATATCGAGAGATCGGCGATGCGACTGCATTTGGCCGCGTGATGAGTCATTTCGACGTCGTGAGAAAAGCGATCGCCGAACATGATGGCGCGGTCGTGAAAACAATTGGTGATGCGGTGATGGGCGTGTTTCGCTGTGCGTCCGACGGCTTGCTGGCGATGTTTGAAGTGCAACAAGCGCTCACCGAACCAAAGGATGGCAATACGCCGCTGCAATTAAAAGCGGGACTCAATACTGGTCCGTGTATCGCGGTAACACTCAACGATCGCCTCGACTACTTCGGCTCCACTGTTAACCTCGCCGCGCGTCTCGAAGGACTCTCGTCGGGTGCGGACGTGATAATCTCACGTTCGGTTTATGAGGACGCGAAAGTGCAGGAGCTGATCGAGTCGGATTTCAACGCGGTGCCATTTGATATGTCGTTAAAAGGTTTCGAGAACGAACGTTTTGAGCTATGGAGGGTTAGTAGGCGCTGATGCCCGCTCTCCTGGCCGCTCAGGAAGTATCAAAGATTTACCAGATGGGCAGTAACAGTGTTACCGCCCTCGACGACGTGTCGCTCGAAATCAATGAAGGCGAGTTCGTTGCGATTCAGGGAACGTCCGGCTCCGGTAAATCGACTTTACTAAACATGCTTGGAGGACTCGATCACCCGACCAAGGGTGAAGTGTATTTTGCGTCCAAACCTTTGGGACCGTTCAGCAAAAAAGAGATGGCGCGTTACCGGCGTTTCTCAGTCGGCATGATCTTTCAGAACTTCAATCTGATTCCGACGATGACCGCGCGCGAAAACGTCTCGCTTGCGCTTGCCTTCGGTGGTTTGCGTGGAGAACAGAGACGTGCGCGTTCGCGCGAGTTGCTGGCGCGTGTCGGTCTCGCTGATCGTGTCGACCACAAGCCTTCGGAGCTTTCGGGTGGCGAGCAACAGCGCGTGGCAATCGCACGTGCGCTCGCGAACAATCCGAAAGTGTTGTTGGCGGATGAGCCGACCGGAAATCTCGACTCGACTCGCTCGCATGAGCTTTTGTCTCTGCTGCGCGAGATGGTTAATCACGACTCATTGACCATTCTGATGGTCACGCACGATCACGAGCTGGCAAACAGCTTCGCGGATCGAATCGTGTTCATGAAGGATGGAAGAGTCGTTTGAGGTGGTCCTATTCTAAATTGACACTTCGGAGGATCTCATGCAGCCCGCTACTGAAATGACGCTCGAGTCGCTGCGCTCGGTACCGCTGTTTGCCTCTCTTGACGACGAAGCGGCGCGCGAGCTGCGGAGTTTGCTTTCTGACAAACGGGTGCCGCAGAACACGCGTCTGTTTCGTCAGGGCGACAAGGGCGACGCGATGTATCTGATCGAGAGTGGGCGCGTGCGGATCAGTCTTCGCGACGACGACAAGCAGGAAGTCATACTAGCGGAACTTGCGCAGGGCGACTTCTTCGGCGAGATGTCGCTCATCGATGGACGCCAGCGATCGGCAGACGCGAACGTGATCGAAGACGCGCGACTCGCAATCCTCTCGCGCGAAGCCTTTCTGTCGTTCGTCCGCAGTAATCCTGATGTTGCGCTCGAGATGCTGAGCGCGTTGACTGACAGACTGCGTCGCACGGATGAGCTGCTGCGTTCGCGAGTCTCGCGTAACGCGAACGAAGAAGAAAAAGCGCGTTTGACTCTCGCGGATCGCGCCGCTGACCTGATCGCCGAGTTTGGCGGTAGCTGGAAGTTTATCGGCGTGTCGATCGCGCTGATCATCTTCTGGATCATCTTCAATTCCTGGATTCTCATTCGCGGTTTCGATCCTGCTCCTTATCAAATGCTGAACCTCGTGCTGGCGGTGATCGCGGGAATGCAGGCGCCGATCATCATGATGTCGCAAAACCGCCAGGGCGAAAAAGATCGCCTGCGCGCTGATCTCGATTACCAGGTAAACCTGAAAAACGAACTCTCGTTGGCGGAAGTGTTGCGACGTTTGGATGTGCTCGAGAGTGAACGCTTGCCGAAACTCATAGACGATCTGAGAGCTCACACCAAATGATCAAAGCCATCTTCTTCGACTTCAACGGCGTCATCATTGACGACGAAACCATTCAGATGAAGGCTTACCAGGAGGTGCTGAAAGGCCACGAGATCGCCGTGACTGAGGAGCTGTATATGGGCGCGCTCGGCATGAACGACAGGACGTTTGTGCAAGCGATGTTTGCGCACGCGAAAAAACCGTTAACCGATCCGCTGTTGGAAGAAGTGCTCGGCGCGAAGACTAACCTGCACCGGCAGATGATCGAAGAGTTGCCGCTGTTTCCCGGCGTGGTGACGTTTCTCAAGGCGGCGTCGCGCGAGTTTCAACTCGGGCTTGTAAGCATGGCGACTGTGGTTGAAGTGAGTTACGTGTTTGAGCGCGCGAATCTCACGCCGCTCTTTTCGGTGATCGTGACGGCTGAAGATGCTTCGGTGTGCAAGCCGGCGCCTGATTGTTATCTCACCGGGTTGAGGAAGCTGAATGAGAAGCGACAGCACGATCGGGAGTTGCCGTTGCTCGCTAATGAGTGTCTCGCGATCGAAGACTCGCCGCCGGGAATTCAATCGGCGCACGCTGCGGGAATGTGGACACTCGGCGTGACGAATACGGTTTCCGAGGAAGCACTACGCGCAGCGGGCGCTGACGTTGTGACGAAGAGCCTCGCTGATTGGACCGTCGCTGCGGTGAAGCTGGTTTTTAGATAGGACACTATGAGCTTCTTCGACATTCTTCATCTCGCGTTGAGAAATCTCCGTCAGGCGAAACTGCGCGCGGTCCTGACGACGATGGGTGTTATCGTCGGTGTCTCCGTCATCGTCACGATGGTGTCGTTCGGGCTCGGTCTTCAGGACAACATGCTCGCGCGCTTCAAAGCGCTCGATTTCTTCAACGAGATACAGGTCTTCGGTCAGGGTCTCAGCAGTCTGGCCGGACTCGATCGTTCCTCACGTGGAGTGGAAGGCGAACGTCGCGGAGGGGAACGTGCGGAAAGAAATCCCACTCGTATTCTCGACGCGGCCGGCGTCAAAGAAATTGCCGCGATCCCCGGTGTCGCATACGTGGAGCCGAGTGTGAACTTCAATGTTTTCATTCGCTCCAACGGCAAACTACGCAGCGATTTTGTTGGCGGCGCTAACATTCCCAACTCCGCAACTCGCTTTCAAACTTTCGCTGCCGGGAAAATGATCTCGTCGCCGACTGCGGGTGAAGCAGTAGTCACGGAGCGTTTCATTCGCGACTTCGGTTACGAGAAACCGGCCGACGCCATCGGTAAGACACTCGAATTGCTGGCGCCGCCGTCTGAGAACAAAAACGACGCGACTGATGCCGAGGAGGAAGAAGAGACGCCAAACTTCTTCGGTATTCCCCTCGACGACCCGGGCCTTGACGAATCGAATCCTGACGTCGAAAGCAAAACATTCCGCATCGTTGGTGTGCTTGGTGAAGTAAAGGAAGGCGTCGGTCAGGGTGGTTTGCGGGGACTGTTCCCGGGCGCAAGGATCTACATTCCGCTACAGATGGCGCTCGACTGGTCCGTTCAGCATCGTAGTCCGATGGGCCAGGTGGCACTTGCCCTGGCGCGTCGTGGTGGAAATCTCACCGAAGGTCAAAACGAAGGTTACGAAGCGGCTGTTGTGCGTGTTGCGGATCCCGTGCAATTGACCGAAGTGCGCCAGAAGATCACGGGGCTTGGTTTTGGAAGCTTCTCGATCGTGGATGAGATCGATCAGATCCGGACGGTGTTTTTGATCATTGATTCAGTGCTGGGATTACTTGGTGGAATCTCGTTGCTGGTGGCGTCGTTTGGAATCGCGAACACGATGATCATGTCGATACTCGAACGCACGCGCGAGATTGGGATCATGAAAGCGATCGGTGCGGAGGATCGTGAGATCAAGTTGATCTTCTTCGTCGAGGCGGCGGTGATCGGGATTGTTGGTGGAGTGGTTGGGGTGTTGATTGCGTGGGGAATCACCGCTCTCGCGAACCGTTTGGCGTTCCGGTTCATTCTCAAACCACAGGGTGCGTCGTTTATCGATTTCTTTTCCCTCCCGTTTTATTTATGGATGGGTGCGATTCTTTTTGCACTGCTGGTGTCGATACTGGCGGCGCTCTATCCCGCGGCGCGCGCCGCACGCATCGATCCTGTTCGAGCCCTCAGACACGATTAGGGCACAGGAACCACTAAAGCTGATTTGTGTTTTTGTGGCTAACTAGAGAGTGGCTTGCCGCAGCGATTGCAGAATCGCGCTGATGGTTCCCTCTGAGGCGCGCCGCAGTTTGAGCAGGTCTTTCCAACTCGCAGATTCGCGCCGCACGACGAGCAGAAATCAGACTCCGCGATGTTCGCCGCTCCGCAGGTCCCGCAACGTCCCGGTAATGGCGGAACGTAGCCACCCGCTTTGCGCGCGATGTGACTTTCTATTATCTTCCACGTGTCTTCAGTAAGCTTGTATTGCCAGTAAGCGCCGAGTGCCGCGAGGGCAAGCAGCGGTGGAAAGACAGCAGCGCCGACAGCGGCTACGGCCGCTTTGTCGAACCACTTCTGCATCCCGATTTCGACGCGTGTACCGCCCGGCTCTGGTGTGATCTTGATCGTGAGGGCTGAGGAGAGTCCGGTCAGATCTCTTAGCGTACTCGACTTTCGCGCCTGGAGAATGCTGGTGTTCGATACCTGAAACGCCTGCACCTCAAACTCACTGTCAAAAAGGTTACGCAACTCCGCATTGAGTTGCGGAATGTCGGCTTCTACACCCGGATAGTATCTACTGTCCATCTATAACTGGCCTCCAAACTATGTCGCTATGAAAACTATACTGGTTCTCTTTTTACTTGTCGTCATTACGTTGGCGGCGCCGCTAACGTTCACAGAGACGTTCGCACAAACAGCAATCGATGGCTTCAGCTCTGAACGCGCTGCCGCCGCACGCCGCTGGGAAGAACGGTTTCGCGCCATTCCTGAGCAAAAATCCGCACGCGAACACCTGCGACGTCTCACACTCGAGCCACACATTGCGGGCACGAAAGAAGACTACGACACCGCCATTTACGTTCGCGATCAACTGCGCAGCTACGGGCTGTCGGCTGATTTGAAGGAGTATGAAGTCTGGCTCAACTACCCCAACAGTCCGACCGTGCTGGAGTTGATCACGACCGGACGCAAACAACTCAGCGTGCACGAAGCAGTTGTGCCCGGCGATCCATCTTCGTCGCATCCGAAGATCACACCGCTCTTCAACGGCTACAGCGCAACCGGCGACGTGACGGCGCCGGTGGTTTACGCAAATTACGGTTTGCCCAACGACTACGAAGACCTGAAGAAAGCCGGAGTGGATGTGAAAGGCAAGATCGTGATCGTGCGCTACGGCAACTCGTTCCGCGGCGTGAAAGCGAAGGTCGCGGAACAGCACGGCGCGATCGGTTGCATCATCTATTCCGATCCTGAAGACGATGGCTACATGCAGGGCGACGTGTTTCCGAATGGACCATGGCGCTCAGGCGACTCTGGCCAGCGAGGTTCGGTGCAGTACCTGTTTGAATATCCCGGCGATCCATTGACGCCCGGCAAGCCTGCTATCACCGGCACGCCTCGTTTGAAACCGGCAGAAGCGACCAACCTCACGCGCATCCCTGTGCAACCGATCACTTACGACGTTGCCCGCACGATCCTGTCGCAACTAAAAGGACCACTGCGACCGCGTGGTTTCCAGGGCGGCTTGCCGTTCCCTTATCACGTCGGTGGCACTGACGACGTAAAGCTTCATTTGAAGACTGACATGGACTACAAGCTGCGAACGATCTGGAATGTCGTCGCCCGCATCGAGGGAAACGAAGAAAAGGATCGTTGGGTGGTGCTCGGAAACCATCGTGACGCGTGGGTGTTTGGCGCAGTCGATCCAAACAGTGGCTCGTCGGCGATGCTGGAAGTGGGTCGCGGATTCGGGGAGTTGTTGAAGCAGGGCTGGAAGCCACGACGCACGATCATCTTTTGCAGTTGGGACGCGGAGGAGTATGGGCTTATCGGCTCGACTGAATGGGTGGAAGAGTTGGCCGACGAGCTCAGGCAAAAGGCAGTTGCGTATCTGAATCTCGATGCGGCTGTATCTGGTCCAAACTTTGGAGCTTCGTCAGTGCCGTCGTTGTGGAAGTTCATGCGCGGCGCGACGCGCGACGTTAAAGATCCGAAGACGGGCAAGAGTGTGTATCAACAGTGGCAGGATCGCGCGCGTGAGAATCGTCCGGAAGGCGACCAGGACACGAGTGAGGCTCGCATTTTCCCATTAGGCTCAGGCTCTGATTACACGCCGTTTCTTCAACATCTCGGAATTGCGTCAACCGACATGGGATTTGGCGGCGATTACGGCGTTTATCACTCCGCATACGACTCCTTTTATTGGATGGACCGTTTTGGCGATCCCGGTTTTCATTATCACGTTGCGGCGGCACAGTTGTGGGGCACGCTCGCGATGCGACTTGCCGACGCCGACGGGCTTCCGTTTGACTACACTGATTACGCCACGCAGATACGTGCGTTTTTCGCGGAGACGCTGCGACTCGCGCGCATCCGCAAACTCGCCGGATCATTCGACGAGAAATCGATGACTTCAGCGATTGAAGACTTTGCGAAAGCAGCAGAGCGAGTTGAGAAAGATCGACAGGATGCGGTGCGGAGGTCCGATCGTGCGCGGCTCGCGAGGATCAACGATGCCCTGGTCCAGGCGGAGCGGCAGTTTATCGATCCCAAAGGATTGCGTGGGCGACCGTGGTACAGGCACCAGATTTACGCACCCGGTTTCTACACCGGCTACGCCGCGCAGCCGTTAACAGACTTCCGGCAGGCGATTGACGATCGAATTTCGGCTGACGCAAAGGAGTCGCTGGAAAGGATTGTTAATTCTATTAAGCGCGTGACGGCAACGTTAAAATCCGCGACGGATTAACGCTCATTCTTCTTCGCTTTCTTATCGACTTCAGGTGGCAGCTTTGTTGCCGCTTCGAGGATCGATTGCGCGTCTTCATTCAACAACTCGAAACTCGCAACCTCAGCCTCACCCTTCGCATCGACGCTGAGTGGTTTCAACTGGCTCATGATCGAATTCACGGCTGCCGCCAGTTTTCGCAATGACTTCCCGATGAGCGGGTTTCGTTCGTCACGTGAGCTGACGTCGTCGATATTAGTGATCGCTTCGTCGAGGATGCGCGCGATGTCGGATACGAGCTCAGCACGCGATCCGGTCGGCAACTCTCCCCAACGTTCGGAATCTTTCTTCAGCTGCTTCGCGTTTGTCCCAGCCGAGTTATTGATCACCATCAAGCGCCGCTCGGTGGCCTTAATAAAGACGTCGATCCGTTTGTCGAGGACCTGAGCTTCCTTTACGAGGTCAACTTCCTGTTGCGTGAGATGGTCTCGCTTTTGAGCTACAGCTTGAGAAAGGAGTCCGGCACACAAGGCGAGGGCGATAGTTAAGAGGGTTCGGGTGATCATGGTTGATTGTCACTCTTTGGGGTTGGAGTCGGAGTTTCTTTTGGTTTCTCGTTCTGATTGGACTTCTGCGCGTCGCGTTCGCGCACGACGGTATGGCCGTAAAACGAATTGAGCGCTTCCGTTCGTCCGTCGCGAGCGAAGTCTTCCACTTTCTTGATCCACACAGCGAATTCAAGAGGCGTCGTTCGACGCATTGCGGTTAATCGTGGGCCATCTCCGCGCAGCGCCATCTCGAGACGTTTATAAAGGTCACGCGTCTTGTTGCTATCGCGCTTGAAAGTGCTTAGAAAAGCGAGTGCGCTCTCTATGAGCGCGTGATATATGCCAATTTCTGTCGAGGCGGCTTCGTAATCTGCGCGCGCCGTGTGCTGCTCGGCTGCGGTGAGGTGTAAGCGCGCGAATTCAATGATGAGCTTGAGCCGCTTGGATGAATCGTTGGTCTGCTCGATCTGCGCGCGCTCTTCTTTGACGATCATCTTGAACGGCGGCGGCGCGGTTAGCGGCGTTGGTTGCGGATGCGGTTTTGATGACTCGTCCTGGGCGCGAACCGCCGGCACACACACGAGCGCGAGCAGCAGTAGCGTTGCCGGGAAAATGATCCTGCTCGATATTTCGCGAGTCATGCCGGAACGTTCAGGGCTTCTTTTTCGCGCCCTCTCCCAGTTGAATTTGTCGCTTGAGTGTTGGCAGTCGCAGCTTGACCTTATCGATCTCGAGCTGATTGGTTTTTGCGTCAGCGACCGACAGAAACTTCTCATACGATGCGAGTGCTTCCGGGTATTCTCCAAGATAATCGTGTGACGTGGCAATAAAATAATACGCCACAGCGATTTCCGGTTTCGACGCCAGAATCCATTCGTACTCCGGAATCGCTTCCCGGTACCGCTTCGATTCATACAACGCAGTCGCGAAGTTCGCTCGCGCCGCGTAATTGTCGGGACTCACCTTCACAACCTGTCGCAGGATCTGCGCTGCTTCCGGGAAGCGCCGCGCCTGGACCAGCGCCGCCGCGTAGCCGAGTGCATACTCTGGCGCGTCGGGTTGGAGCTCCGATGCACGTCGATAATATTGAAGTGAGCGAGCGGGATCGTCTGTACGATAGTGTGCACCAAGCCGGCCGAGCAACATTGCATTGCGCGGGTTTTTCTCCAGCAGCTTTTCGAGCGCGTTGCGAGCGATCACCGGATCGGCACTGTTTGCCGCTTCAATTTCTTCCGGTGTTCCCACGACGCCCGTAGTTCCGTTGCCAGTCGGCGGTTGCGTTTCGATTCCCGCAGACTTCGCGACCGCCTGTGCTTCCTCTGTTTTGCCGGTTTGCTGAAGAGCGTAAGCCAGACGCGACATCACTACCTTATCAGCCGGCTTCAACTTCGCCGCTGCTTTTAAATCCGCGATCGCGAGCTCGAAGTTCTTCTCGTCTGTAAAGAGATCCGCACGTTCGAGAAGTGCCGCGACGTTTTCCGGCTCGTTTGAAAGCACTTGATCTAGTGCTGTTTTAGCCGCGGTCCTGTTGCCGTTTGCTTTCTCCGCGAGCGCGAGGCTGATCCAGGCAGAAGCGGGCGCCTCGGCAGTTGCCGTTGCTCGTTTTGCTAGATCGAGCGCTGACTTCGCATCACCCGCGCGGAGGCGTAGCTCGGAAAGCATGCGCAAAGCGACATTGTCCTTATTGTCGATCGTCAATGCCTGGCTGAAAAACTGTTCTGCCTCTTGGTCACGGTTTTGTCGCACCAACACGACGCCGAGCGCGGTGTAGGGAAGTGACCAGTTCTTCTTTTGGGAAACGGCGCGACGAAACGCCGCGTCGGCTTCTGCGAGGCGTCCCAGCGAGGCGAGTGCGTTACCGCGCTGAAACTCCGCCTCGGGAAACTCAGGCCGTACCTTCAGGGCCTGTTCATAAAACCCGAGCGCTTTCTCAAGCTCGCCACGCGCGTGTGCGCTCTGCCCTCGTTCAAACAAACGCACGGGATCGGCGGCATCATCGCCAAACGCTTCGACTGTTTGCGCGGAGATATTCGCACACATGGAGAGCAGTGCGAGACACGTAGTGACGAGAAGTAGTCTCTTCCCGAATGAGGGGCTCGATGCAGACATTTGATGAACGATCCGGGGAGGTTTTGATGTTAGCACATCCCACACAGATCGTCTCTGTGATGCTGGTTGCGTAGCAATTGATGCATAGGCTAACATGCGATGTTTCATGAACATAAATGATAAGGAAGAACGACTTCGGGAGATCTTTCGTAAGCTTGACTCGGTGATCGTCGCTTACTCAGGCGGTGTCGACAGCAGCTACGTTGCGTACGTTGCAAATGCAGAGCTCGGACCGCGCGCGATCTGTATCACGGGCCAGTCTGCGAGCCTGCCTGCTTATCAACGCGCAGAGATCGAAGGCGTCGTTAAGAAGTTTGGTTTTCAGCACGAGGTGATCCAAACCGAAGAGCTGGAGGTTGCTGGTTACCGCGCGAACAATCCCGACCGTTGTTTCTTCTGCAAAGATGAGTTGTATACGAAGCTCGAATCGGTCGCACGCACGCGCGGCATCAAGAGCATCGTCGATGGTTCGACCGTGGACGATCTCGGCGACTACCGGCCTGGCAGACAGGCTGCCGCGCAACATGCGGTGCGCAGTCCGCTGATTGAGGTTGGTCTAAGCAAGAGTGAAGTGCGTGAACTGAGCCGCCGGGTGACGTTGCCGACCTGGGACAAGCCGGCGAGCCCGTGTTTGTCGTCACGTATTGCATATGGGACCACCGTCACGATCGACAGATTGAGCAAGGTGGATCGCGGTGAAGAAATCCTGCGCGAGTTTGGATTTCGAGAGTTCAGGGTGCGTCATCACGATCAGCTTGTGCGGATCGAGATTGCGCCCGCCGAGATGGACCGTGTGTTGCGAAAAGAATTAATAGATGAGCTTGCGAGGCGCTTTCGCGAGCTGGGCTTTAAATATGTAACGCTCGATCTCGAGGGTTTTCGTAGTGGATCGATGAATGAAGTCTTGATAGAACCGAGCGCGATTGCGCCGCGGTGAGAGAGGGTCCAATGGTTAGCATGTATAGCACGACGTACGTCGACGATATTCGCGAGATCAAAGAGGAGAACCCGTTCGAGTCAATGATGTCGCGATTCGATCGCGCGGCACAGTTGCTCGATCTCGATCCGGATCTTTACGCCGTGCTGCGCGTTCCCAACCGCGAGTTGAAGGTCTACATTCCCACCAAAATGGACTCAGGGCGCATACAGGTCTTCGAGGGTTATCGCGTCCAGCACAACTTTGCGCGTGGTCCAGCCAAGGGGGGCATTCGCTACGCGCCGGATGTGACTCTTGACGAAGTGCGGGCGCTCGCGGCGTGGATGACGTGGAAGTGCGCGGTCGTCAACGTGCCGTTCGGTGGCGCGAAGGGCGGCATCATCTGCGATCCGCAGCAGATGTCCATTGGAGAGCTCGAACGCATGACGCGTCGCTACGCGGCTGAGTTGCTCGACTTCATCGGCCCGGAAAAAGACGTGCCCGCTCCCGACATGAATACGAACGAGCAGACCATGGCATGGATCATGGACACCTACTCGATGCATGCGCGGCACACCGTTAATGCCGTCGTGACCGGGAAGCCGATTGACCTCGGCGGCTCCGCCGGTCGCCGCGAAGCAACGGGACGCGGCATACTCTTCGTGATCAACGAAGCCATCAAACGATTCAAGATGACTCCGGCTGAGACGCGAGTCGTGGTGCAAGGGTCTGGAAACGTCGGCGGCATCGGCGCCCAACTGCTTCACGAAGCAGGCTACAAGGTTGTAGCGATATCGGACATCCATGGAGGAATCTACAATCCGAAGGGAATCGATATCCCCAAGGCGCTCGCTTACCTGAAGACCACGCGTTCATTCGAAGACTACGAAGGAGTTGAATTCGTCAACAACCAGGAGTTGCTGGAGCTCGAGTGCGACGTCCTCGTCCCCGCGGCAACCGAGAACCAGATTACGTCTCAGAACGCCGACCAGCTGAAGTGCAAAGTCCTCGCTGAAGGCGCGAATGGACCGACCACGGCTGCGGCGGATGAGATTCTTCACCAAAAAGGGATCTTCGTCGTGCCTGACATCCTCGCGAACGCTGGCGGTGTGACGGTCTCGTATTTCGAGTGGGTCCAGGATCGCATGGGTTACTTCTGGCGAGAGGACGTGGTGAACGAAAGGCTACAGGACAAAATGGTCGCGAGCTTCAACGACCTGTGTCGTTTTGCCGATGCTCACAACGTCGATACCAGGACCGCGGCTTACATGTTGGCCATAGACCGTGTGGCCTATGACACCCGCATGAGAGGCATCTATGCGTGACCGAAAAAACATAATCATAAGGCCGCTAAGTAGTGAAAAAGGCTTGATTTCCCTTTTAAGGTAGAGTATGGTCTGGCATGGTTTACGCCTCGGACCAGCGTTAAGATTTCTCAATAATTACGCAATGGTTTAAGGGACGAAATCGTTGACAAGGGGATGTTCATTTCCTATAAGAAATGGACTCAGTTCAGGAGTCACTCGGGAATAGTAATTGGTGGAAATAGAGTGCTGTCAGAAGGCCGAAGTATTCTGTCTACACCACGGTCCGAGCGTCGCCGTTAGACCTCGCTGGTCCAAGCGGTTCAACCGAATTGACAACTGTAGTTGGGGCCTCCGCGGGAGAAGGGCGTTGGTACTTGTTCCGTTACGGCGGCACTGTTACGAATTCTTAATTACTCATTTCGCAGGAGGAATGCGATGAGACTCGCACATAGGGCGCTTATAGCTGCGCTCGTTTCGTTGGTGCTGTGTGCCGCAGTATCAGCACAGACTTTGCGGTCGCCAGACGACCCGCGTAATCAGTCGCCAGCAGTAGGTACCGGTGGTCCAGAAGGTGGCCCAACCGGTCTTTTTACTATTTACGACGGTTCGACGCTGCGTCGTGGTGAGTTCACGTTCAGTATTGCTTATAGCAACTTCGATCGTGACCCCGGCAACGTTGATATCGTAGACGTGCCGTTGAGCTTCAACGTCGGTTTAAACGATCACATCGAGCTCTTTTTCAAGACAACTGGCTGGCGCGGGATCAAGGTCAATAATCCGCAGAATCTTTCCAGCTTTTATCTTCCGAATTCACAATTGTTCTGTGGCGCGGCGTTGTGCCGCGGCGCGGCTATCGTGCTGTCGCCGTCTGGTCCAAACGTAGGAACCCTCGCGGGGACTGCGGTGTTTCGCCCATTGAACAATCAGCCATTCGTTCAGTTTCCGTTTATCGGCGGCTCCGCCGGAACGTTTGGCCTGACCGCGGGACAGATTGGCCAGCAATTTGGCTTCCCGGGCTTCAACGCACAGCTTGGACCTCCAGTAGTCCAGCCGAATAGCGGCAACTTTGGTCCGGCCGATAACTTCCCGGGAATAGGCTCGCCGGTTGGCAGCATCCTTCCGGGCGTAGTGCTGGCAACGACAACGCTGCCCGCAACGGCCCTGACTCTGCCGATCACCGTGCCGCTCACGTTTACGGTTGCGCCGACTTACCTGCCGGATGCGCCGTTTGTGAATCGCCTGTTTGGCGAGAGCAGCTTCAATAACCTCGTGTTTGGAGCCAAGATTCGTTTCACTGGCCCGAACAATCCGTTGGGTGTTGGTCTAATCCCGTTCTATCGCTGGTGGATGGATAAGGGTAATGACTTCTCCGGCTTTAACCAGATGCAGCGTGGCGCTGGTCCGGGTGGAGATATCGGTGACTTCGGTTTGATCGGTTTTGTGGATGGCCGGCTCGGCAAGCACGTTAACGTGTCAGCCAACGGTGGTTACATCCTGAACAGCAATCCGAAAGGACTCGGCGGCGACTTCGTGTTGTTGGATCGTCCGGATGAGTTGCTCACGGGCGTCGGCTTCGACTTCCCGGTCAACGAGCATTTCCAGCCGATTGCTGAAGTTCGGTCCACGACGTATGTCGGCGGCCGCACGCCGAATGCTTTCAACAACAATCCGGTTGATGTTATTGGCGGTGTCAAAATTTATCCGCGTCGCTGGTTCGGAATCGGCCTCGCTTATCGCCGTCACCTGAATCAACAGGATATGGACCATTTCAACCCGGTCGATTTCAACATTCCGATCCAACAGGTCACGAACGTGAACGTCATCGGACGAGGCCTGGTAGTTGTTCCCGGAACTTCAAGACCGGTAACGTCGCAGGGCTTCCCGATTGGATTCATCTGGTCCGAAGAGCCGAATGGCTTTATCGGCCAGTTCTGGATTGGACGTCGCAACGCACGCACTGAACCGGTTCCACCGAATACGGCGCCAACCGTCAGTTCTGTGACACCGTCGATGGCTTCGATTCTTCGTCCATGCCCGCCGCCGACGTCTTCGTCTACTTGTACGCCGACGGGCAGCGAGGTAACTCTCGTTGCGAACGCAACCGACCCGGATAACGACCAGTTGCTTTATACATGGTCGGTAACTGGTGGCCGCCTGAGCGGTGAAGGCCGCCAGGTCACCTGGGACCTGACTGGTGTTGCCAATGGCAGCTACACGGCGACTGTTGAGGTCAATGACGGTAATCAGCACACTGCCAACGGTTCAACGACAGTGACGGTTGCGGACTGCACGGGCTGCGTGCCGCCGCCGCCGCCGTGTCCGACTGTTTCGGTGAGCTGTCCGACTGACGTCGAGCCGAATCAGCCAATCACGTTCACCGCGTCTGTAACGAGTGGAGCGGAGGGAGCTACCTGGACCTATAACTGGTCAGTTTCCGCCGGTACCATCTCGAGCGGTCAGGGAACGTCGACGATCACGGTCGATACAACTAATTTGGGTGGTCAGAGCGTGACCGCGACCGTCAGCATTGGCGGTGCGGATCCGAGCTGCACCGGCACAACCGCATCTTGCACGGCCAACGTGAAGGTGCCGCCGGCGCCCGCTCGCAAGTTTGACGAGTATGGCAACATCCGCTTCAACGATGAGAAGGCCAGACTCGACAACTACGCGATCCAACTCCAGAACGAGCCCGGAGCAACGGGCACAATCCTCGTCTACGGTAGCTGTGCTGGTGAAGCGCAACAGCGTGGCGACCGCGCTAAGGACTACCTCGTCAATACGCGCGGAATCGAGGCTGGACGCATCACGGTCGTTGACGGTGGTTGCCGTTCAGACCTGACGGTTCAGCTCTGGGTCGTGCCGCCAGGAGCAACGCCACCCGCGGTTGATACGACAGGTGAAATCTCGCCGTGTCCGGAATGCCGGAGAGGAAGAGCTCCACGCCGGCGCAGGGGAGAGGAATAGAAACCAGGGTTTGGCTTAACCAAATCCGTTAACCAGTCGGGCGATGCTTTAACGGCATCGCCCGATTTGCTTTTACTGCTGAATCTGCTGCTACTTACCTGTACAACTGCGCTTTGTTGGTGGCGCATCCTACCGTCGCCTTAGCGCTTTAAAGATACAAAGTAAGGAAACTGTAATAAACTAAGGGTCGCGGTGAGCCGATGTGCTCCAAATTTAGTAGGCCCTGGATGAAATAACGATGAAACGAATTGCGACGCTTCTCCCCCTTGTCATTGCTGTTTTTGCGCTCCTTTCCTTTGCTTTTGCTGGAAACATCTCCGTCAGCCTGGCGGCTGGAGACGCAACTGACCCCGGCCTGTATTCGAACGATTGGCGCACAACTGGCCCTCCAGGGGGCGACGTCCGCGCGCTCGTAGTCGATCCAAACAATCCGGATCGTTTCTATTTTGGAACGCTTGACGGCCAGATTTACACGTCAGCCGACGGCGCCAAGCGCTGGCAGCTTCTTTATAACTTCGGCAAGCCGAGGATGTTTGTCGACCACATCATCGTTGACCCGCGCAACTCGCGCGTCTTGTATGTGGCGGCGCACCGGCACAATCTTCCCGGCGGGTTCTTCAAATCAACTGACGGTGGCGCAACGTGGCGCGAGAGCCCACAGATGAAGAATGAAGCGCTGCACTCGCTCGCCCAGTCAGAGTCAGAGCCGAACACGCTTATCGCCGGCTCATTTACCGGCGTCTTTCGTTCGGACGACGCGGGCGACACCTGGAAACAACTACCGACTCAAAGCCAGCCGGGCCTGATCCACGTCGAATCTCTCGCAATTGATCCACGCACCACGGACACGATTTACGCAGGAACGTTCTATCTTCCTTATAAATCGGTGGACGGTGGGAAGAGCTGGAAGTCCATCAAGAACGGCATCATCGACGACTCCGACATCTTCGCGATCGATATCGATCCGCGCGACCCCAATCACATAATCGCGTCCGCTTGCAGCGGTATTTACGAAACCAAGAACGCGGGAGAAAGCTGGCGCAAAGTGCAGGGCATTCCGTCGCAGTCGCGCCGGACTCGCGCCATCCTTCAGCATCCGTCAGTTGCCGGCATTGTCTTCGCGGGAACCACGGAAGGCTTCTGGATGTCCGACAAGGGCGGGGACGCAGATTCGTGGATGGTCACTACGTCGCGCCAACTCGAAATCAACTCCATCACAGTTCATCCGTCACGTCCTGACATGGTGTTCATCGGCACCAACAACTACGGCGTGATGGTTTCGGCTGATGGCGGTAAGTCGTTCACGCCTACCAACGGTGGCTTCAGCGGTCGCTTTGCGAATGCGATTCTTGCAGATCGCGAGACACCCAATCGGATTTACGCCTCGACCATCAACACTGCGACCGGTGGTGGCTTCTTCTTTGTCAGTAACGACAACGGCGAAAACTGGCGTCCGTCGATGCGCAGCATGCCTTCACGTCTCATTACGTACGCCATCCTTCAGGACGCGCGTGATGCGAACGTAATCTATCTCGGCACGAATCTCGGAGTTTATCGTTCCACCGATCGTGGTACTTCATGGGCGCCGGTTTGGGCACTCGAGAAAAAGAAAGCGACGCCCGCGAAGAAGACCGTGAAATCGAGAACAGCGACAAAGCGTCGTCCTGGTCTATCCGCGACGGACACGATCATGCAGGCGCAGGCAGCGCTCAAGGTCGCCGGCTATCATCGCGGTGAGCCTGACGGCAAAGCTGGACCAGCAACTACTGCTGCTGTGAAGAAGTTTCAGGGCGATCGACACTTACCGGTTACCGGTAAACTCGATGCGATCACGCTCGCGGCGCTCGGTGTTGGAAAGAGCACTGATTCAGCTTCGGCGGAACGATCCGATCTGATTCTCGCTGACGCGGTCAACACACTTGTGCACACTGTTGATGCTGAAACTCAGCAGCCCGCAATTCTTGCGGGGACCAGCTCGGGCTTGTACCGCAGTGTCGATCCTACGAAGGGTTGGGAGAAGCTTTCGTATGGCAGCTTCGATTCGCGAACCACTTGCATTTCAACGAATCCGCGTGAGCCGGAAACGATCCTCGTCGGAACACCTTCCAGTGGCGTGCTGATGTCGCGTGACGCTGGAAAGACCTGGCGACAGCTCGATGGTGTGCCGCCTGACGTGCCAATCAATACCGTCGTTCAGGATCCGCAACGACCTGATTACATTTATGTGGGAACGAAGCAGGCGCTGTTTGTCTCGCACGATGGTGGTAAGTCGTGGAAGGCCCGCGGCGGCAATCTCCCGTACGGTGATTTCACCAGCATCCTCATCAACCCGCGCAATGGCGACGAGGTATTTGTCGGCAATGCGTATCAGATCAGCGAGGTTGGCGGCGGTGTTTATCGAACAACGAACGCGGGATTGACGTGGGCGCGCATCGATCCGAAAGACGGTCGTTTGCCGAGCCAGAGAATCTGGGCCCTGGCATTTGACGCACACGATCAGAACGTATTGTTTGTTGGTTCTCATTCAGCCGGCGTTTACGTGGTGCCCCGCACCATGGACGCACTTTCGTCGGCGCAGTGATCGGGTATAGGTCCTATAAGGTTATAGGACCTATATTGAAAGAAGAACGTCTAAGATCATTCTTCGCCCGCCTTTCCTTGACATGCGCTTATACAGGCGTGTACATTGCCGCCCTACCCGGTAAAAGGCGGCGGGTGTTTGTCGGACCAAGCGGGGTAACTACGGCAGGGCGGTAATCGAAACAAATTAGCTCGACATTTCAAATCCAAACGGCTCGCTTCCTCGCCAGCCTTCAACTCCCGACAACGCCAAGGTCAATCAAGCTAAAGGCCGCTGTACGCTGTCTAAACGTCAGCGGAGACTTGCGCGGATTGTTCCGGCTAGTGAGGGCGCGATAAGATCTTCCACGCGCTGAAAGTACCGGGCCTACAGGAGTGTCAATGTCTAGTGAACAACCCAAGCTGAATAACAGCGAGGTCAACAATTCAACATCCGGCGAGTCGGAAGCGACTGCGCCGCAACAAAACGCTATGGCTTCTCAACCTGCACCAGCAACCCACACCCACGAACAAGATGAGTCAGATGAGTCGCGCTCCAGCGGCGACGTGGATTTCGGACAACTTCTCGACCAGTTCGAACAGGAACAGGCGACGCTCGAAGAGGGCGAAGTCGTTCGCGGCACCGTCGTTGGCTTGAGCGAACGAGGAGTGGTTATCGATTTCGGCTACAAGTCGGAAGGCATTGTTAACCCGGCCGAGTTCACCGAGAACGGCGTGCTTACAGTCAAAGCCGGCGACGAAGTTGAAGTGCTCGTCAAGAGCATGGAAACAGCCGATGGACTTCCGGTCCTTTCTCGCGCCGATGCCGTGCGCATGAAGGCCTGGGATGATCTCGAAAAGGCTTATCGCGACGGCACGAGCGTGAAGGGTCGCGTGATGGATCGCATCAAAGGCGGACTGCGCGTTGACATCGATGGTATCGCTGCTTTCCTTCCTGGTTCGCAAGTTGATGTTCGTCCGGTGCGCAATCTCGATAGTCTGCGCAATCAGGTGATCGAAGCCAAAGTGATCAAGCTGAACCGCAAGCGGTCCAATGTTGTATTGTCGCGCAAAGCTGTTATCGAGCAGGAGAACACCGGCAGGAAAGATCAAACGCTCCAGCAGATCGAGGAAGACATCGTAGTCGAAGGACAGATCAAAAATCTTACTGACTACGGTGCATTCGTGGATCTTGGCGGCGTCGATGGATTGCTGCACGTGACTGACATGTCGTGGGGACGGCTCCAGAACCCGAACGAGCTGTTCAAGGTGGGCGACACGATCCAGGTGAAAGTTTTGAAGTTTGATCGCGATCGCGAGCGCGTTTCGCTTGGTTACAAGCAACTGCTGCCGGATCCGTGGTCCAGTGTTGAGGAACGTTTTCCGGTCAGTACCCGCGTGTCGGGACGTGTTGCAAGCGTCGCTGACTACGGCGCGTTTGTAGAACTCGAGCCGGGAGTTGAGGGACTTGTTCACGTTTCGGAGATGAGCTGGTCCAAGCGAGTGAAGCACCCGAGCAAGGTTGTAAATCCGGGTGACCTGGTCGAAGTTGAAGTGTTGAGCGTCGATCCGAGAGCACGTCGCATCAGCCTCGGCATGAAGCAGGTGCAGGAAAACCCCTGGCAGACGCTGCATGAGCGTTACCAGGTCGGCACGCGCGTCCACGGTCGCGTCAGAAACCTCACGGACTTCGGTGCGTTTATCGAGATCGAAGACGGCGTCGACGGACTGGTTCACGTGTCAGACATTTCCTGGTCGCGGCGGATCAAGCATCCGAGCGAAGTGCTGAAGAAAGGACAGGAGATCGATGCCGTAATCACGAGTATCGACACCGAGAACCGCAGGTTGTCGCTTTCAATCAAAGACCTCGAGCCGAATGCGTGGGAGAAGTTCACCACCGAGCACAAACCGGGCGACGTCGTCCACGGAAAAGTGGCGCGCTTTGCCAACTTCGGCGCGTTTGTCGAGCTGGACGATAATCTCGAAGGTCTGTGCCACATCTCGGAGCTTTCGGAAGAGCGCGTGGCGAAGCCGGAAGACGTTGTTCAACTCGGGCAGGACATGGACTTCAAGATCCTGCGCATCGATCCTGAGACGAAGAAGATCGGACTTTCAGCTCGCGCGGTCGGCAAGGACGAGCCGATTATCGATACAAAGATCTACTCGTCAGAGGCGGGCGGCGGCATGGCGTCTCTGGGCGAGCTGGCCGACTTCGGATTGAGTAAGGCCGACACCGACGAATAATTCCACATTCTTAATTAGCCACAGATTGCGCCGATCCTTTTTGATAAACCGGGCGATCTGTGGCCAAAGTCTTGCTCCACCCGTTCCTTTTCTGGTAGTGTACGGGTCAACATAACCTCGCCATTATCAAGACGTTAGATTTCAAATACTCGAGGTAATGCATGACAAAAGCAGAACTCGTCGAAGACGTGGCTCGAGCGGCTGAGCTCACAAAGAAAGACGCTGAGCGTTTAGTCGAAATTGTTTTTGAAAGCATCATTGAAACCCTTAATCAGGGCGAGAAGATTGAACTGCGCGGTTTTGGTAGTTTTCGCGTGCGCGAGCGTGGTGCCCGGCGAGGCAGAAATCCCAAGACGGGCGATCCCGTCAGCATTCCCGCCAAACGAGTTCCGTATTTCAAGCCCGGCAAAGAACTGAAAGAACTCATCAACGACGATAACGCCGGCTCGCACGCCCCAGCGGCAAATCCTGCACGCTCGATCAGTGATGACACTCATCGCCCGCCCATCCTTTAAGCTCCAGCCAACCCGAGGTGTCTGAATTGGAGAGATTGTGGAGTCCCTGGCGTGCCAGGTACATCGCATCGGCTGTCGATGCGCAGAAAGACGGTTGTGTGTTCTGCCTGATTGCCAACCACCCCGAGCACGATGAGGATAACTTCGTGCTCCATCGCGCGCAGCATTGTTTTGTGGTGCTGAATCTCTACCCGTACATCAGCGGACATTTGATGATCGTGCCTTACCTGCATACGAGTGAGTTTGACTCAACGCCGAAAGAGATTACGGACGAGATGATGGACCAGATGAAGCGTTCGCATGCGGCGTTGCGCGAGGTTTATCAACCGGCAGGGTTCAATATGGGGATGAATCTCGGCGCTGCGGCCGGCGCCGGCATCGTCGACCATTTTCACATTCACGTTCTGCCTCGTTGGGGCGGGGACACGAATTTTATGACGACCGTTGGTGACGCGCGGGTGTTGCCCGAAGACCTTCCCACAACCTACTCAAAACTCCGACCTAAGTTTTAGCCACAGATTGAGGCGGATTTAAGAAAACAGATTATCTTTTGCTTACGGGGCGGGGCACTGCTTCGTCTTCGACTTCGCCACCGCGACTGATGGGAACGTCTGACGGTTTGCTGTAACTGATCCCGCGCTCCTCGCTATCGAGATTGCCGGCCGGCAATGGCGGCAGTGGTCCAGTCATCGCCGGCGGGTTGAAGCCGGGATAATCGATGCGCGCGTGATAGATCGCAGTTAACGCGCTAATCATCGCTTCGCGTATGGTCCTTAGTTCCTGCAACGTCACATCACACTGATCAAGCTGGCCATCGCTGATGATCGCGTCGATAATCTTCATTACGATTGCGCGAATGTTTTCCGGATCGGGACGCGCTAACGACCGGGCCGCCGCTTCACACGAGTCGGCCAGCATCATGATCGCGGCTTCCTTAAATTGTGGTTTCGGACCGGGATAACGAAAGTCAGCTTCGTCAACTGTCTCACCGGGTTTTGCTTGTGCCTGCGCCTTACGCAGGAAGTAGTGCAGGGTTCGAGTGCCGTGGTGTTGCGGAATGAAGTCGGCAATCTTTTGCGGCAGCCCGATTTCTTTCGCGAGTCTCGATCCATACGTGACGTGGCTCGTGATGATCTTCGCGCTTTGATATGGGCGCAGTCGATCGTGTGGATTGTCACCCTGCTGATTTTCGACGAAGTACTCCGGCGCCGCGAGTTTGCCGATGTCGTGATAAAGCGCGCCGATGCGGGCGAGAAGTGGATTTGCGCCGACCGCACGGCAGGCATCTTCCGCAAGCTGTCCAACGGCATGTGAGTGTTGATTTGTGCCGGGGGCGCGCATCGCGAGCTGCCCCAGCACCGGAAGATCAGCGTTTGAAAGCTCCAGCAGCTTAACGTCCGTCAGTATCCCGAAAAGCGATTCATTAACGGGCAAGCCGCCGGCTGCAAACACCGCAGTCAGTAGTCCTCCGGCGATACCCGCACCGATAGCCATCAAAACAGTTCTCGGCGTAAGTGGCTGCTCGGAATAGGCCATGAGCGCCACGGCCATCACGGCATTCACCGCGCCCACAAGCAGACCAGCGAGCGTGACAGACTGTCGCTCGCGATAACGCCCGATGCCGTAGATCGCTGCCGAACACGAAACCATCGCGAAGAGCGCTTTTTGCATGCCGCCCGGCGCCAGCATTCCCGCGAACAGCGCCGTGATGATTGCCGCGAGGAAAGCGAGTTGTGTATCGACCAGCATCGCCACGAGGAGCGCGGCGGCAGCGTAGGGAATCGCGAAGTTCCAGATAGCCGGATCGTTGAAAGGCGGTTGCATGCGTGCCGCCATGCTGTCGCCAAAAGTAAACCCCACTTTCATGAGGGCCGTTTGCACGAGGATGGCCGAGCCGACGAGGGCGAAAGCCCTGTGTTTCGGGAGGCTGCCGATTCTGTTTTCCGCGAACTTCCAGGCGACCCAATAGACCGCGATCACCACGAGGAGCAATCCGAAGAAGTTATGCCACGGCCGCCCCGAGTGGCCTAAGCTTTTGATAGCTGTGATCTGGGCGAGAATACCGGGCGTGACGGTATCGCCTTCACGCGCTATTACCTGATTACGTTTTAAAGAGATGACGACCGGGTCGACGAGGCCGGCCTCGGTTTCGCGAGCGGTTGCTGTGGCGGTCTCATCGAGAACAACGTTGGGACGAATCAGCGGCACCAGCGCAGCAGTGAGCGCCTTTTTTTGCGCAGCGGTCCAACCCGGCAGGTTTACGATTCGTTGTTCGAGACTTCGTCGTGCTGACGAAAGCGCGACCATTCTTGTGCGCGGCGCAGGCACGATCATTTGTGCCACTGGATCACGAACGTCAACGATCACGATCTCATTTTGGAGTCGCTCAGTATCAGCATCGTCGTAAATGTATACGGCGGCAATTTCGCGAATGATTGACGCGATGCGATCGAGATCTGCTTCGTTGAAGTTGCGCGAGATGATTGCTTGTGCGACTGCGGGCCCGCCTTCGCCGCTCCACGTAAACGACTTGTTCTGGCCGGGCGTCGTTGATTGCTTCTGCAGAGCGTCCCAGGCTGAGCGAAAGCTTTGTACGGACGTTTCCGCGCGGCTCGAATCGAAGTTGAAGACAGCGCGCGTACTCTCTCTGGCGATGTTCTTTCGTCGCTCAGTTTCCGCCTGGTCCACCGCCGAGAGATCCGCGGGCGCAATTATGGAGCGGCCAAGAACTTCACCGAGTTTGTAGTTTTCGTTGAAGCCGGAGCCACGATTTGTGAGGAGGAGAAGACTGGTTAGGAGAACGAGTATGCCGAAGGCCACCAGAAAACGCGTGCGCGGCTGGAACATCATCAGCGGCCGCATTGCGTAAGCTATCAGCTTGTCGCGCGCCTGGCTGAAGGGGGTTTTGAATCGTGGACGAAGTCCCATAAGCAAACGTTAGCCGCAAAAAGGCACAAAAGGCACAAGAAAAATTTTGTGCTTTTTGTGCCTCTTGTGGCTGATTTTTTATGCAGCGGCGAGGTTGCGGGCCAAAACCGCTCCTGCCTTTTCCAGCAAAGCATTCAGCGTCGACGGCTTGATCGCGGAAATGACGACTGTCTCACCGCTATCGAGTTGTCGCGCCTGTCGAACCGCCGCCTCAACAGTCTCTGCATCGAGCAGATCAGCCTTGTTGAGAGCGAGTATCGAGGGAATTTCGGCGAGTTTCAGATCCGCCAAAATTCGCTTTACTGACTGAACCTGTTGCACCCAGCGCGGATTCGAAATATCGACTGCGTGAATCAACAACGTGCTATCGCTGATCTCTTCGAGTGTTGCGCGGAAGGCCGAGAGTAGATCGGGCGGCAGAGCACGAATGAATCCGACCGTGTCGTTGATGATCACTTCCTGCTCGCGCGGCAAACGTAGCCGGCGTGACGTTGGATCGAGGGTGGCAAACATGCGCTGTTCTGCGTGCACAGCACTCTTGGTCAATGCGTTTAGCAGCGTAGACTTTCCGGCGTTCGTGTAACCAACAATCGAGATGACCGGCAGTGCCTGTCGCGTTCTGCCTTTGCGACGTTCCTGGCGGCGCTGGCGTTGTCCTTCGATCTCTCGCTCGAGACGATTGATGCGATCGCGAACGCGACGACGATCGGTTTCCAATTTCGTTTCGCCGGGACCTCTGCCGCCGATGCCGCCCGCCAGACGCGAAAACGCTGAATCCTGGCCCGCTATCAAACGCGGCAACAGGTATTTCAACTGCGCGAGCTCAACCTGGATCTTTCCTTCTTTCGACTGCGCGCGCTGCGCGAAGATATCGAGAATCAGTTGCGATCGATCGATGACTTTGAGGTCCGTTGCTTCCGACAGCGATCGCACTTGCGCGGGCGAGAGCTCGCTATCAAAGACGAGCATGTCAGCGCCGAGTTGTAAGGCACGAATGATGAGCTCGTCGAGTTTGCCGCGACCAAGCACCGTGCGCGGATCAATCGCCGAGCGACGTTGAATGATGCGGTCCTGGACCACGACACCGGCAGATGCCGCGAGCTCGGCAAGCTCAGCCATCGATTCTTCGGCGTCCGCGAGTGACCCAGTCGCGACGCCGACGAGGATGGTGCGGTCACGCACTTCGGCGCGACGTGCCGTCCGACGATTACGCGCCATCTCTTCTTCGAGCGAGTTGATGAGCGACTGGAAATCGAGATCGAGTTGCGACGGAATCTTTGGTTCGAGAAAGGCATACAGCTCAGGCGTTGTTGCATTGTCGAGATCGCCGGCGTGCAGCGGTAGCAAGTGTGCCGCGCGCACGAGGCCTGGCAATCCTGACTCAGCGTCAACATCAATCGCCGCCATGAGATCCAGACGCAGGAGCGCAAGGTCCGTTAAGTCGTCCTGTGTTAGTGGTTCGCCGCGCAAGTGCGTGTGCACGCAACGAAGTCCACGAAATCTTCCGGAAGCCACGCGAACGCGTTTGAAGTCTGGTAGCTCGATGCGGCGATTGTCGCCCACCATCACGTATTGAATGTGACCCTGGCGGTCGATAAGGGCGCCGATTTGCCGTCGTGTTTCGTGAGACAACTCGCCTAACTGGCGCGCGAACTCAGGCGTGACGATTTGATCGGGAGGTATGCGACGAGTGTACAGCTTTTCGATGCGCCGCAGTTGATTTGGTTTCAGCCCTAGAGTGTTGCCTAGAACGGTTGTAATAGCCTTTTCCTTCCTATGCGGGCGCGAATTATAACATACCGCAACAGCCAGAAAGAGGCACAAAAAGCGCAAAATGGTATGATGAACGGCTTTTATGGATAGCGCAGGAAAAATCGTCGATATCGATCCGCCTTACGCCATTGCCGGCGGCGAGATCGTGATTGATTGCACGGGCTTCGACACGCGTGAGCCGTCGCGGTGTGCCGTGCACGTTGGCGATGTGTCGGCCCAGATCGTCGCCCTTGGTCCGCGGCGTGTATTGGCGATCGTTCCCGAGACAAACGGCGGCAAAGTTCCGGTTACGTTGTCGAGTGGTGAAGAGCAGAGCGAACCTGCCTACATCACCGCCGCAAGAAAACTCGCAGGCGATCTTCATCCGGTTTCAAATCCAGCATTCGATCCTGATGACGGCGCACTTTTTGTCACGCGTTCCGGTTCACGGGGCGAAGAGTTGCCGGTGACGCTGTTTAGAATCGACATCAGCGGTGACGTTTCTGAATACTCGGGCGACATCCCAAATCCTACCGGTATTGCGTTCAGTTCAGACGGTCAGATGTTCGTGACCAGCAGACTCGAAGGAGTTGTTTACAAGATCACTCCGTTCAATGAAGCAGTTGCGTTTGCGCGTAATCTCGGCGTCGCGACCGGTATCGCGTTCGATAGCGACGGCCTAATGCACGTCGGTGATCGCACGGGAACGATCTTCAAAGTGAACGGCATTGGTGAAGAACGAGCGTGGACGCAACTAGAGCCATCGGTTTCAGCATTTCACCTCGCGTTTGGTCCTGACAATTCGCTGTACGTCGCTGGGCCGACGGTTACGAGCTTCGATTCGATCTGCCGGATTAATCCGGACGGCGACATAGACATGTTCTTTAAAGGTCTGGGCCGGCCTCAAGGCCTCGCGTTCGATCGCGAGGGAAACTTGTACGTTGCGGCGGCCTTGCGTGGACGGCGTGGCATCGTTCGCATCTCGCCTGATGGCAGTGACGCGAAATTAGTGGTGGCGGGAATCAATCTCATCGGCCTCGCGTTTAGCGCGGCAGGAGAGATGGCCGTCGTGTCAATCGACTCGGTTTACAGTTTGCCAATGCAGATCAAGGGGACGTTATTGCCATAGTTTGTTTGCAATGCTAAGTTGCACCTTTATTTAAGACGCGGATTAACGCTAATGAGTCCCGAACAACTTATTCCCAACCTCGTGATCTACATGGTCGTGCTGCTGCTCGCGATCTCGGCACACGAGGCGGCCCACGCGTGGATGTCTTACAAGTTTGGTGATGACACGGCCCGACTGTTGGGCCGGATCACCCTGAACCCGGTCGCTCACACGGATCCGATTGGAACGTTATTGATTCCGATCGTGGGATTTGTCTTTGGCGCCATGGGTGGAGGACGACTTCCACTGATTGGCTGGGGAAAACCAACGCCCGTGAATCCGCTGCGCTGGCGGAACAAAGACGTTGCTAACGTTATGGTTTCCATCGCGGGAATTTTGGCGAACCTGCTGATTGCGATCATCGCGTTTACGATTTTTAAGGCTCTTCTTATGAGCGGCGCGGTCCATTTGATGGCCGATTCGACGCAGGAGCCGGTGATACTGTTTCTCGACAATTTGCTGATGATGAACATCTCGCTGGCGGTCTTTAATCTGTTGCCGTTTCCGCCGCTTGATGGAAGTAAAGTGCTGTCGACGTTCTTACCAGCGAGCATGCAGCCAATGCTCGACTTCCTCGAGCAGTATGGCTACTGGCTGCTTATTCTTTTGATCTACATGGGGGTTTTTAGCGCAATCATAACTCCGATTTTAAGGATCGTTTATTACTTACTACTTCTTGGTGTAGAACGGTGAGACGGTTCACCTCATAGTTCAAACTCATGCCGAAACGAATCTTTAGCGGCGCACAACCAACCGGCAACGTCCATCTCGGAAACTACCTCGGCGCGTTGCGCAACTGGGTCGCGTTGCAGCACGAATACGAAAGCTTCTTTTGTATCGTGAACCTGCACGCGATCACGGTGCCTCAGAACCCTGCGCTGCTCGCCGAGAAGACGAGAGACCTCGCGCGGCTCTATCTGGCCGTCGGCATCGATCCACAAGTTTCCACCGTCTTCATCCAGTCAGATGTGAAAGAGCACGCGGAGCTGACGTGGGTCTTGAACTGCGTCGCGCGCATGTCAGAGCTGGAACGCATGACGCAATACAAAGACAAGGCACGCAAGCAGCAGGAAAACATCACCATCGGCTTGTTTGACTATCCGGTGTTGATGGCGGCGGACATCCTGCTTTACCAGACGGATCTTGTACCGGTCGGTGACGATCAGCGACAGCATCTCGAGTTGACTCGCGACCTTGCCATCAGGTTTAACCGCGATTACGGCGAGACATTCAAAGTGCCGGACGCTTACATTCCAAAGGTCGGCGCGCGAATCATGTCGTTGTCAGATCCGACGAAGAAGATGTCGAAGTCGGACGACGATCCGAACGGTTGCGTGTTGTTGATGGACGACGCGGACTCGGTCCAGAAGAAGTTCAAGCGTGCCGTTACTGATTCAGGAACTGAAATCAGGTTTGACGAGTCGCGCCCGGCGATTCACAACCTGCTCGAGATCTATCACCTGATAACCGGCAGGCCCACGCACGAAGTTGAAGAGCATTTCGCCGGTAAAGGGTATGCGCAGTTGAAAGGCGACTTGGCGGAAGCGACGGTCGAGTTTCTGCGGCCGATCCAGCAACGTGTCAGGGAGATCAGCGACGAGCAGCTCGACGCGATCTTGGACCAGGGACGTCAAAAGGCGGAGCAGATCGCAAGTGTGACTTTGGCCCAAGTGTTTGAACGTACCGGACTAAAGCCGGGCCGCGGGTAATACGGATTTGATGGAAGATAACAATCCCGATTTGGTTGAAGAACGTGCTCCGCTCAAAGTGGCGGGTGCAGTGCCGCACATCGTTGCTGATGACACAACTGATGACCTAAAGATCCTGCTCGGTGAGTTTGAAGGTCCGCTCGACCTGCTGCTCCACCTCATTAGACAAGAGCACGTCAGCATCTACGACATTCCCGTTGCTCGCATCACTGACGAATACTTGCGCTATCTACGCGTGATGCAAGAGATGGACATCGCGGTCGCTGGCGATTTTCTAGTGATGGCCGCGACCCTGATCGAATTAAAAACAAAGATGCTGTTGCCGCGCGATCCCCTCGCGCCGCAGGAGGAGGAAGAGGATCCGCGCAGTGAGCTCGTCAACCAGTTGTTGGAGTATCAGAAGTACAAAGCGGCCGCGCAGATGCTCTGGTCACGCGCGACCGTTGAGCAGGCCGTTTTCAAGCGTGCGGAACTGGAGACGGACAAGAACAATCCCGAAGTCGCGGTTGGTCTGTTTGATCTGCTAAAAGTTTTTCAGGACATTCTCGCGCGACACAAGGAAGAGAAGTTACTCGAGATCGAGCGTGAGGAGATCTCGATGGCTGAGATGCTCGAGCGCTTGCGCAACATGGTGATGTCGTCGGGCGAACTGAATCTGCGTGTCTTTTTTGAGCGTGCGAGATCGCGACGCGAGCTCGTGCTGGCGTTCTTATCGGTTTTGGAGTTAGTAAGAACAACTGAAGTAAAACTATTTCAGCGCGAGACTTTTGGCGACATCGTCGCGCGTGTAGTGAGCTAAACCGAATGGCGAGCAACGAAGAAACTGTAAACCAGGAACCACTGGACGAAGCGGCACTGAATGAAGAGGCAAGTCGTGAGCTCGCGGCAATGGTTGCCGAGGCGGAGCAAACGTCGGGCACTACTGAAGAAGAGGACGCCGATGATGGACCATTGTCGGCTCCGCAGAGCCAGTCAGAACGCGCCGGGGTGCTCGAGGCGCTGATCTTCGTTTCGGATGAGCCATTGAGCGTAAAGACGATGGCTGACGTTCTCAAGGAAGATAAAGAAGTCATCCGTGAAGCCGTCCAGTCCCTCGCCCAGGAGTTCAATGAACGCAACGGCGGCTTGCAGTTGCGTGAGGTCGCCGGCGGCTGGCAGTTTGCGACGCGGCCTGAGTATCACGAGCACGTGCGCGCGTTTCTGAAAACGCGACCGAGTGCGAAACTCACCATCGCATCGCTCGAGACACTCGCCGTCATCGCATATCGACAACCAGTGACGGTTCCTGAGATTCTGGAGATACGTGGGGTGCAGTCGCCGTCATCGATCAAGACTTTGCTGGATAAGAAATTGATCGTCGCGAAGGGACGTAAAGAAACTGTCGGGCGCCCGATGATGTACGGTACGTCGAAGGACTTTCTGTTACAGTTTGGATTAAACGATTTATCGGAGTTGCCGAGCGTCGAGGACTTTCAAGACCTGAGTGGCGGATCTTGATAGCCACAAAAGGCACAAAAACCACAAATGTTTTGATTAGTTTTTTGTGAGTTTTGCGCGTTTTTGTGGCAACTTATGGAACAGCGACTGCAAAAATTGATCGCCGCGGCTGGCATTGCCTCACGCAGGCACGCGGAAGAGTTGATCGCTGCCGGTCGTGTTACGGTCAACGGCGAGGTCGTTAAAGAGCTCGGCACGAAAGCCGATCCGGATAAGGATCACATCAAGGTAAACGGCAAGCTCATCAATCCTCAGCTCCAGTCACGCGAAAAAGTTTACGTTCTTCTTAATAAGCCAAAGGGATACCTCTCGAGTGTTTCCGATCCGGAAGGGCGGCCGCTAGTGACCGAGTTGTTACCACCGTCACTCGGGAAAGTTCATCCTGTCGGGCGTCTCGACTTCAACACTGAGGGACTGCTGATTCTCACAAACGATGGCGACTTTACTAACTACGTAACGGCGGCGCGCAACCGTGTCGAGAAAGTCTACGAAGTCAAAGTGAAGGGAGTGCCGACGGACAGTGGTATCGAAAGACTGCGGCGTGGAATCACTCTCGACGACGGCACGCGTACTGCACCCGCAAAGATCACGAAGCTCAACGAGACGCGGACCAACGCGTGGTTCGAAGTCTTGTTGCACCAGGGACGCAACCAGCAGGTGCGTCGGATGTTTGAGTTGATCGGACATTCAGTTTTGAAGCTGCGGCGCACCCGGATCGGCCATTTGACGGACGATCATCTGAAGCCTGGTTATTGGCGACTTCTATCACCGGCGGAAGTCGGGAGAATGATGAAAAAGCCACGCAGATCGGTGTAGCCGGTTTTCACTGATCCGTTCAATCTGTGTTACAAACAATCACTATGCATTTCGAGTTAAATGAAGAGCAACAACAGATCAAGATGAGCGTTCGCGAGTTCGCTGAATCGGAGATCGCGCCTCACGTTATGGAGTGGGATGAATCGCAGCACTTTCCCATCGAGCTGAAACCAAAGCTCGCGGAACTCGGATTAATGGGTGTGCTGTTTCCGGAAGAGTACGGCGGCGCCGGCATGGGTTATGTCGAGTACGCCACGATCATCGAAGAGCTGTCACGAGTCGATGGATCGGTTGGCATCTCGGTCGCCGCGCATAATTCGCTCTGTTCAAATCACATTTACCAGTACGGGACTGAAGAGCAAAAGAAAAAGTATCTTGTTCCGTTAGCGAGTGGCGAACATCTCGGAGCGTGGGGACTGACTGAACCGAGCGCCGGCTCGGATGCTTCGGGAACGAAAACAACTGCCGTCCGCGCCGACGGTGGCTGGATCGTCAACGGCTCAAAAAACTTCATCACGCACGCAATCAATGGCGACACATGTGTGGCAATGGCAGTAACCGACAGGTCGCAAAGAAGCAAAGGCATCTCAGCGTTTATCTTTGAAAAGGGCATGAAAGGTTTCGCGCCTTCGAAAAAGGAGAACAAACTGGGACTGCGCGCCTCGGAAACTGCAAGCGTCGTTTTTGAGGACTGCTTCGTGCCGCAAGGCCAACTGCTGGGTGAGGAAGGCAACGGGTTTGTGAACTCGATGCAGATCCTCGATGGAGGTCGCATCTCGATTGCTGCGTTGGCAGTCGGCATCGCGCAGGGTGCGTACGAGTCGGCGGTGCGTTATGCAAAAGAGCGGCAGCAGTTTGGAAAACCGATCGCGGAGTTTCAGGCGATCCAGTTCAAACTCGCTGACATGGCGACTCACATCGACGCGGCGCGGTTGCTGATGTATCGCGCGGCGTGGATGAAGGACGAAGGCAAGAAGACGACGAGAGAGTCGTCGATGGCGAAGCTGTTTGCGTCAGAGATGAGCGTCAAAGTGTGCGAGGAGGCGATCCAGGTGCACGGCGGCTATGGTTATACAAAAGACTATCCGCCTGAGAAGTATTGGCGCGACTCGAAGCTGTGCACGATCGGAGAAGGGACATCGGAGATCCAGCGGATCATCATCGCGCGCGAGCTGCTGCGATCCCTTTAGCCACGAAAAGGCACAAAAAGATCCAGCCACAAAAAAGCACCAGAGGTTTGGCCACAAAAGGCGCAAACGATCGTGGCGACAAAAACGCGAAAGAAGCAGCTTTGATTTGGTCAGCTCTTTGTTTTGAGTCTTTTGTGCTTTTTGTGGCTACTTAAGCGATATGGTGGCTAACCTCAGTGATCGTGTGAGCCGCGGTGAGGCGGCGGCAGTGGCGCGTGCCATCTCGAAGATCGAGGATGGTGCGGACGGCGCCGCGGCGTTGATGAAGGAGATCTATCAACGCTCGCGTGGGGCTCTCATTATCGGGATCACGGGCGCTCCCGGCGCTGGTAAATCATCACTCGTTGACAAGCTCGCCCTGTTGTATCGCAAGAACGGCGAGCGCGTGGGCATCGTGGCTGTCGATCCCTCCAGCCCTTTCTCAGGCGGCGCGATTCTCGGCGATCGCATTCGTATGCAAACTCTGGGTCTGGACGACGGCGTTTTCATCCGCTCGATGGCGACGCGCGGAAACCTCGGCGGCCTCGCGAGAGCGACAGTCGATGCGGTCGCGATCCTCGATGCTGCAGGCTACGCGAAAGTCATCGTCGAGACAGTCGGCGTGGGACAGGATGAAGTGGAAGTCGTCAAAGCGGCAGATGTTTCCGTAGTAGTTCTCGTTCCGGGCATGGGCGACGATATTCAGGCCATCAAGGCCGGAATCATGGAGATCGGCGACATCTTTGTTATCAACAAAGCCGATAAAGATGGTGTTTACGCGACTGAAAAGGAACTGGAATCCCTGCTATCTTTAGCCTCCCGGGACGACGGTTGGGACCCGCCCATCGTTAAAACCATCGCCACTGAAAGCCACGGCGTAGCCGAGTTGGCACAGGCCATCGAGCGTTTTTCGCAGGCACAGCTCGGACCGCGGGTCAGTAGTGAGCGCCGCAAGGCTATCGCGCGGTGGCGAATTGTTGAGCTTTTGCGGGAAAACCTCCTCGCGCGCGTTTTGGGAACCGACGCGTCGGTTGCTATGCTTAACCGGCTGGCGGACGAAGTTGCAGCTCGCCAAAGAGACCCTTATTCTGCGGTTGAGGAGATTATCCACGCTGCTGAAAGTTGATCACATCGGAATAGCCACGAAGAGCATCGAAGATGGTTTGGCCGTGTGGCGCGATGCTCTCGGGCTGGAAGTCGACGCAACCGAAGAGGTCACAGAACAGGGCGTCAGGGTTTGCATGCTCGCGGTGGGAGACAGTCACGTCGAGCTGCTTGAGCCGTTGAGTCCCGATACGGCGGTTGGCAAGTTTCTCGCTAAACGCGGACCGGGAATGCACCATATTGCAATCGAGGTTGAAGACATCCAAGCCTCGCTAGCTGAACTGAAGAACAAAGGAGCACGGCTCATCGACGAAACACCGCGAGTAGGCGCCGGCGGCTGTCTCGTCGCTTTTGTTCATCCCTCATCGACAAATGGAGTGCTGCTCGAGCTGGTGCAGCACCAGTAGTTAGGAAAGGAAAGTATTTTGACTTCTACAAAAAAAGCTCTTATCGCCGCGGCCGTGGCAGTGGTTTTCGCCATGGGTCTTATCTACTGGCAGGTCAAGGCACGAAAAACTGGTCCAGTCGAGCTCACGCCTGAAGATATGGCGCTGATAGCCGAGGATCAGCCACCGCAAATGCGCGCTCGTCTCGCGGTCGACGAAGCGGCGCGCAAGGACTTTGCTCAGGACGTGCGACGCCTGCTCGCTGTTGCCGAAGAGGCACAGACGCACGGTGTGGGCAACGCGCCTGACATGAAGCGGCAACTCGAGTTTCAGAAAGCCAGTGTTATAGCTCAGTACTATTTCGAGCAGCAGGGCGAGAGCGGCGGCGGCGATATTAAAGACACTGACGTCGATGAGTTCTTCAAACAACCTGGAAACCAGCAGAAGTTTGATCAGATTATCGCCGACGCGAAGAGCAAAGATCCGCAGTTTGCTTCACAGGAGATTCCACCCGAGCAGCTAAATATGCTCAAGCAGCGCCTCGGCCGGATCTACATCGCCGAGAAGAAGGCGCTGGCGCAGGGTTTGGACAAGAAGCCTGAAGTTCGGTTGCAGATGATGTTGCAGCACGCGCGTGTCCTCGCGCAGAAGTACGCCGTGGACAAGTTGCAGGAGAAGATGAAAGCGACCGACGAAGAAGTGACGGCGTATCTCGCGAGCCATCCGGAGCTCGACACGGACAAAAAGAATCGCGCCACCGCGGAAGAAGTTTTGAAGCGCGCCCGCGCGGGTGAAGACTTCGGCAAGCTCGCGCAGGAGTTTTCAACCGACGGCAGCAAGGAAAAGGGTGGCGATCTCGGCTGGTTCGGGCGTGGCGCCATGGTTCCCGAGTTTGAGCAAGCCGCGTACGCTTTGAAGCCGGGTGAAATCAGCGACGTGGTCCAGAGCAAGTTCGGTTTTCACATCATCAAGCTCGAGGAGCGAAAGAACGAAACCAAAGACGGCAAAACTGAAGAGAAGGTGCGCGCGCGACATATCCTGATTAACGACGCCGGTGCTAATCCGTTTGGACCACCGCAAAGTTCTCGGGATCGTGCGAAGGCCGCGGTCGAGCAGGAAAAAGCGAAGAAAGTGCTCGACGACATTGTTAGCCGTTCGCACGTGAAGGTGCCTGACAATTATCAGGTGAAGCCGCCCGAGCAGCAGCCTCAGCAAGGCTTGCCGCCAGGATTTTCGCCGCATGGACAGGAACCGCCGCCTCCTGCACCATCGCCGGCTAAACCGACGACTAAGCAGTAATCGGGTGTTATTCCGCAGCCTGACTTTAGACGATTATCGCGTGGAGATCGTCCAGGACACCGAATTCCGTCTCGACGGCGGAGCGATGTTCGGGGTGGTCCCACGCAAGCTCTGGGCGCGGGAATGCCCGCCGGACGACGATAACCGCATTCGCATGAACATGAATTGTGTGTTCATCGATACGGGCGTCGAGAAGATCCTGATCGAGACCGGCATCGGCGAAAAGTGGACGGGGAAGCAGCAGTCAATGTACGGCATTGATCGCGTGCGACCGCTGAGTGAGACACTGAAAACGTGCACAGGCTTTGGTGCTGACGACATCACGATCGTCGTCAACACGCATTTGCATTTCGATCACGCAGGCGGCAACACAAAGCTCGACGCTGAAGGCAAACCGGTAGCTTCGTTTCCAAACGCTCGCTACTTCGTCTCACGCGCTGAGTTGGAACACGCCGATCATCCGACGGAGCGCGATCGTGCGAGCTACCTGCCCGAGAACTGGAGACCGCTCGTCGAGTCGGGCCAACTCGAAGCTAAGGACTCAAACTACGAAGTTGTTCCCGGCCTGACGATGGAAACAATCGCGGGTCACAATCGCTCGATGCAGTGCTGGCGGCTCGAGCGAGACGGAAAGACGATCTTCGGCTTTGCCGATCTCGTGCCTACGCGCGCGCACGTTCGTCTTCCGTGGATCATGGGTTACGACCTCTATCCCGTCGACACGTTGGACGCAAAGAAGAGACTTTTACCACAGGCGGCGCATGAAAATTGGATCTGCTTGTTTTACCACGATCCTGATGAGCCTTTGTGCCGGCTTCAACAGGGAGAAAAGGAGTTCAATCCGATCCCGTATCGAGGAGACGCTTAGGCTTTCATGAGTACAACAGCAGGAGTTCGCATCGGCATCATTGGTGGCAGTGGTCTTTATCAGATGCCGGAGCTGACGGACATCGAAGAAGTTAAGATTGACACTCCTTTTGGACCACCGTCGGATGCGTTCATCATCGGCACACTTGAAAGTGAACGAGTCGCTTTTCTTCCGCGTCACGGTGTCGGTCATCGTTTGACGCCCACTGAAGTTCCATTTCGCGCAAACATTTATGCGATGAAGCTGCTCGGTGTCGAGAGTATTCTTTCGGCTTCGGCGGTCGGCTCTTTGCAGGAAAAATATGCGCCGCTCGACATGGTCATTCCCGATCAGTTCTTCGATCGCACCCGCGGGCGGGTGAGGGAATCGACGTTCTTTGGCGAAGGCATTGTCGCGCACGTTTCTTTTGCACATCCGGTTTGTGGCCGGTTGGGTGACGTGTTGCAGGAGGCGTGTGGATCGGTTGACGTGAAAGTGCATCGCGGCGGAACTTACTTGTGCATGGAAGGGCCGGCGTTTTCGACGGTGGCGGAGTCGAATGTCTATCGCTCGTGGGGCATGGACATCATCGGGATGACGAACTTGCAGGAGGCGAAACTCGCGCGCGAGGCGGAGATCTGTTACGCGACGCTCGCGCTGGTGACGGATTATGATTGCTGGCATCCGGGGCACGATGCGGTGAGTGTCGAGACTGTGATTGAGTATTTGAACAAGAACGTACGGAACGCGCAGATCATCCTGCGTGAAGCAGTGAGGCGGGTGAAGTCGGGTGAGCGCAGCTGTAAATGCGGATCCGCCTTGCAGCACGCGATTTTCACGGCTCCAAATCTCTGGCCCCAGGAAACGAAGAAGAAGCTGGAAGCGATCGTCGAGAAATACGGGGCGCCAGTTTAGAGTTCAGTTCTTCGGCTGGTTCGCCGCAAGCTAAAGCTTGAACTCTAAACTAAGCTCCAGAGAGTTATATTGAGGTGAGTTATGAAAGTTAAGCTTTTTTTCTTTTTGATTCTTTTTGTGCTTTTTATGGCTCCATCAACGTTCGCGCAGGGCGGCGGCGTGAAGACTGGTCCTGATCCGGCCACGCTTCGCGATCCTGATCTTGAGCGCGATTCTCATCACAATCTTGAAGTCGCCAAAAATTATTTCAAACTCAAAAAAGCCTACGTCGCCGCACTCAAGCGTTGTGAAGAGATCATCGCCGGCAATCCAAACTTTGCGAAGATTGACGAAGTGCTTTTGATGGCTGGCCAGAGCAGCCTTTGGCTGTCGCAGAATAAGGGCAAGCAGCGACCCGAGCAGTACGTCAGTTTCGACGGCGGTGAAAAGAAGACATTGAAATCCGAACAGTTCCGCGAGATGGGGCTTGGCTATCTCAACAAACTGATCAACGACTATCCCGATAGTCCTTTCGCGAAGCAGGCACGCGAGGAGTTACGCACTCTCGAAGCACCTAAACAGCAGTAACAATCTTACTTTTGAAGACCAAACACACATGTCCCTTTTAGTAGTCGGATCGGTTGCTTATGACGCAGTCGAAACACCTTTCGGTAAATGTGACAAGATGCTGGGCGGCTCCGCCTCGCACTTCTCGATCTCAGCCAGCTTCTTTACGGACGTAAGCATCGTCGGCGTAGTCGGCGGCGATTTCACCGATCAGGAAGTTTTTGAAAATCGCGGCATCGGCACGCGCGATCTCGAACGAATCGACGACGGCAAGACGTTCCATTGGGAAGGTCGATACGACTACGATCTGAACGTCGCGCACACGCTTTGCACTGACTTAAACGTCTTCGCCGACTTCCAGCCAAAGCTGTCCGAAGAGTCTAAACGATCGCGTCTCCTGTTTCTCGGTAATATCCAACCGGATCTTCAGCGTGGTGTCAGGGAACAGATGCCTGGCGCAGAGCTCGTCGCGCTCGATACGATGAACCTCTGGATCGAGCACACGCGCGACTCACTCGTGAAGACGATCAAGGTCGTCGATGTTGTGATCATCAACGATGCAGAGGCGCGACAGCTCACGGACATTCCCAACCTGATCAAGGCCGCGCGCGAGATTCTCGGCTGGGGACCGCGAGCCCTGATAATCAAGCGAGGCGAGTACGGCGCGGCGCTCTTTACGCGCGACAGTTATTTCGCGATTCCCGCCTACCCGCTGGAGTCAGTTTTTGACCCGACCGGCGCGGGCGACACGTTTGCGGGTGGTTTTATGGGTTACCTCGCGAGCCAGG
>DAIOGT010000004.1:63062-64450 GCA_036745095.1 Pyrinomonadaceae bacterium | reverse complement strand
TCAGTGACGGCCTCGCTTCGTTTTTGGTGTTGGCGTTGGTGTCGGTGTCGGCGTCGCCGTCGGTGTCGGTGTCGGTGACGGACTCGATCCACTTTCGGGCAAGCTTGTAAGCGCAATGCCCGCGTCAATCCGAAACTGCACATCTCCGTCGATCTCGACGGACATCCGCTCAACATGACGAGCAATGTCCTTGTTCGACAAATAGGGGAAGGTCGCGCGCACCAGTGCTGCTTCAGCGGCAACGAAGGGCGCCGCCATCGATGTCCCACTCCACGTCCCGTATTGACCCCCAGGCACAGTACTCAGAATGCCTTCACCCGGCGCCGCAACCTGAATCCATGAAGCTCTGCTTGAAAAAGACGCAAGACGGTCATCGTTCCGAGATGCCGCGACTGCGATCAGTCCGTCGACGTTTTCCGCCGCCGGGTACAACTTAGTGCTATCACCCATGTTGCCGGCAGCAGCGACCACCACGAGATGAGGATTCACTGATACCGGGAAATCCTCACTGTCCCCCGTCCCACTACCACACGCCTTTTCCAGTAAATTGCCTATCAGTTCCGTTTCCCTCAGAGTGGTCAAACTAAGATTAATCACGTCGGCGCCGTCTGCGGTGGCGGGATTGCCGTCGGGGTCAATTGCATAGGCCATTGCCTCCGCCAACACCCAAATATTTCCCACGCCGCGTGCGTCAAGAACTCTAACCGGGATGATTTTGGCTTCGGGCGCGACAAGGGCGATCACTCCCGCGACATGCGTGCCGTGTCCGTAAGGCCCGGTCTGCTGATCACCGACTTCGCTGGGGTCAGAATCATCATCGACGAAATCCCATCCGGGCAACAGATGTCCGGCAAGTGCGGGATGGTTCGTATCGACGCCGGTATCAAGGACTGCGATTCGGATGGGGCCGTTCGGTCCAGTTCCTTTATTAACCTGGTGAGCTAAAGACAGTTGAATCTTTTGCTGCGCCCACTGTGATGCAAACGTTTCATCATCGCCTCCGACACTCCACGTGATGCCGACGCTCCACGTGATGCCACCACCCTCGGGCGGTGTCGCAATGTAATTCGGTTCGACGAAAACGACGCGCGAGTCGCTAGATAATGCGTCGACGCGATCCTGGACGGAAGCATTGTCTGTAATACGCAGTCGAAAGATTGGCCTGCTGCCGAACTGATCGATCGGAGTCGGATCGAGGGAGTACCTGGAAGCGATCGCAGGTAAATCTGCGGCGTTAGCCAGTCTTACAACGACCTCAGAGTCGACAAACTCTTCACCGCCACTCGTCGCGTTTGAAACGCTGGTCGAGCGCAAGTCGAAAAGTAGGCAGCCGGCAACCAGCAACAAAGTCGAAAATGTTAGACCTCGACGCACGGGGTAATCCTTTG